>DATEQI010000392.1:0-7918 GCA_035272805.1 Alphaproteobacteria bacterium
GCGGCCGAGCGCATCGAAGCCGCCAAGAAGGCCAACCAAAAGGCGGTCCTCTTGCTCCTCGACCGCCGCGGCAACGAGCTCTTCGTGGCGCTGCCGTTCTCGCAGGTGTAAGCGGGAACGGGAGCGGAGCCCGCTCGGCACCAAGGCCCCCTCGCCCCGCCCTCTCCCCCCTCAAGGGGGAGACGGGTGGGGAGTTGGGGGCTGCCGAGCGCAAGCGTCCCGCGGCGCTCTGCGCAACGAAGGGGCGATTGGTTTCATATTCCGGCCTTGCTAGTCTGGTGCCATGCATATTCTGGTCATCGAGGACGACGCCGCCACGGCCGATTATCTGGTCAAGGGCCTGACCGAGAGCGGCTACGTCGTAGACCACGCGGGGGAAGGACGCGACGGACTCTTCATGGCGCTCGGCCAGAATTACGACGCCATGATCGTCGACCGCATGCTGCCCGGGCTCGACGGGCTCTCCATCGTGCAGACCCTGCGCGCGCAGCAGAAACGCACGCCCGTCCTGATCCTCTCGGCACTCGCCCAGGTCGATGACCGGGTCAAGGGCCTGCGCGCGGGCGGCGACGACTATCTCACCAAGCCTTATGCCTTCTCGGAGCTTCTCGCGCGCCTCGAGGCGATCCTAAGGCGCGGCACCAACGAGACCGTCGTGCAGCGCCTCAAGGTCGCCGATCTCGAGATGGATCTGCTCTCCCGCACGGTGCGCCGCGCGGGCAAGGGCATCGAGCTGCAGCCGCGCGAGTTCAAGCTCCTCGAGTATCTCATGCGCCATGCCGGCCAAGTGGTGACGCGCACCATGCTGCTCGAAGGCGTGTGGGACTACCATTTCGATCCCCAAACCAACGTGATCGACGTCCATGTGAGCCGCCTCCGGCAGAAGATCGACCGCGGCTTCGATCGCCCCCTCCTCCACACCGTGCGGGGTGCCGGCTATAGCCTGCGCGCGGAAGCTTCGTGAGAACCGGGCGCCTCCTTCGCACCTCGACCTTCCGGCGCGCCCTCATCTACATGGCACCCTTCGGGGTGCTCGTCGTCATCCTCTTCGGCTTTCTCTACCTCGGCACGCTCGGGCTGATCGACGCCCAGGCGAACGCCACCATCGAGGCCGAGATCCGCGGGCTCGCCGAGCAGTACGGCTCGCGCGGCCTGAGCCGGCTCACCGAGGTCATCGCCGAGCGCAGCGGCAGCAAGGGCGAGAAGGGCAGCATCTATCTCCTGACCGGACCCGATCTCACCCCGCTCGCGGGCAACCTCAACGGCTGGCCGTCGGAGGCCGTGCTCAAGGACGGCTGGCTCAGCTTCGAGGTCGAGCGCAACGAGCACGGTGTGGCGACCGCTCACGAGATCCGCGCCAAGCCGTTCCGGCTCGCGGGCGGTTTCCGCCTCCTCGTCGGACGCGACATGGCCGAGCGCGCCGCCTTCCAGCAGGTGATCGCCAAGACCCTCGCCTTGGCATTGGTCATCACCATCATCCTCGGCGTCTCCGGCGCCCTCTATCTCAGCCGCAAGCTGCTCGAGCGCGTCGAGGCGGTCGCGGAGACGAGCCGCACCATCCTGCGCGGCGATTTCACGCGGCGCGTGCCGCTCGCCGGCAGCGGCGACGAGTTCGACCACCTCTCGGCCAGCCTGAACGAGATGCTCGAGCAGATCGAGCAGCTCATGACCGGCATGCGCGCCGTCACCGACAGCCTGGCGCATGACCTCAGGAGCCCGCTGACGCGGCTCAAGGGCCGCATCGAGGTGGCGCTGCGCGGGAGTGCGGACGCGGCACGCTATCGCGAGACGCTTGCGGAGACGATCGCGGACGCGGACGCGATCCTCGCCACCTTCAATGCCTTGCTCGCGATCACGGAGGCCGAGGCCGGCACCGCGCGCGGCAGCATGACGCGGCTCGAGCTCGGCGAGCTCGCGCGCGCGGCGCTCGAGCTCTACGAGCCGCTCGCGGAAGGCAAGGGGCTGGTGCTCGGCCAAGAGATCGAGGACGGCGTCGCCATCGTCGGCCACCCCCAACTCCTCGCCCAAAGCGTCGCCAACCTGCTCGACAATGCGATCAAGTACACGCCCGCCGGCGGGGCGGTCTCGCTCGCCGTGCGCCGCGCGGGTGAGCGTGCCGAGCTCGTCGTCGCCGATAGCGGCCCCGGTATCCCGGCCGAGGACCGCGAGCGCGTGCTCGAGCGCTTCGTCCGCCTCGATGCGAGCCGCACCTCGCCGGGAAGCGGCCTCGGCCTGAGCCTCGTCGCGGCGGTCGCCAAGCTCCATCGCGCGCAACTGCGGCTCGAGGACAATGCGCCTGGCCTCAAGCTGACGGTCTCCTTTGACCCCGCACCGCCCGAGCCCGGCTGAGGTTCCGGCGAGGCCGCACGGCCGCGCGCGTCCGACACGGCATTCATTTTCCCTTCACTCCCGTCGCCGGAAACGCTCCGCGAGCTCCCGCTTCTGGCGCGCGATCTCGTAGAGCGACAGGCTCAGAAGCGCCAGTGCCAACGGCAGCAGGAAATAGAGGCAACGAAAGCCGACGAGGGCCGCCATCGAGGCGGCCTTGGGCACGTCGGGCAACATCACGACGATCACCAGCTCGAACACCCCGATCCCCCCGGGCACGTGGGAGAGGATCGAGGCCGCCGCCGCGAGCACGTAGGCGCCGAGAAACGTGCGGTAGGTAACGTGCGCGTCGACCGGCAAAAGGAGATAGACCACGGCACCGGAGAGTGCCAGGTCGACGGAGGCGACTGCGATCTGCGCCAGCGCCGAGGCGAAGGACGGCAGCCGCAGACGATAGCGGCCGAGCACGAACGGCCGGTGCCAAACGAGCGGTGCCGCGAGATAGACGAGGCCGACCGCGAGAAGGGCCGCACCGGCCACGCGCACCGAAGACGCGGGCGTCGCCAGGACGAGCGCCACGTCGCCCGGGTCGAGCGAGAGCATGAGGCCGCCCACGGTGGTGACGCCGAGCGCGAAGGTCACCGCGCAGAAGACCACGATCTCGCCGATCTCGAGGGCCCCGAGACCCAGCCCCGAATAAATGCGGTAGCGCACCGACCCGCCGCTTATGAGTGCCGCCCCGACGTTCTGACTGATCGCGAAGGCGATGAAGGAGGTGAGCGCCACCTGGCGGAAGGGCAGGCTGCGGCCGACGTAGCGGAGTGCCAGGTAATCGTAGGCCGTGAGCACGAGGTAGCTCGCCGCGCTGAAAAGAAGTGCCGCGGCGACGCGAGGCCAGGGGAGCGAGAGGAGATGCTCCAACACGTCCGCGAGCCGCAGATGCGCGAGGTTGCGGTAGAGCACATAGGCGGCGGCGAGGAAGACGAGGAGACTCGCCAGCAGCGTCAAACGGTTGAGCGTGTGCGAAGTCATGCGCGTGCACTCATTCCCTCATCCTTGCCAGCCGGAAACTATGGCAAAATGCCTTGCCGTCACAGCCAAGCCCCTCGACAGCCGGGGTACGATGCGCTGAGATGGTATCCGGATTAGCAGGAAAGACGACAGCCCCCCGAGGACCCTGCGCCATGGCGAAGCCGCCGTTCAAGCCCTTGAGCTTGGCTCCCGCGGAGATCGAGACCCGGCGGCTTGCCGATGGCGGGCTCATCCTGCGCTCGCGCCAGGAGCTTTTGCCCTACCCGCGCAGCATCGGCGAGCTGCTGCGCCGCTGGGCCGCTCAAGTGCCGGAGCGCACACTCTTCGCCGAGCGCGCGACCGGGGGCGGCTGGCGCCGGGTGAGCTATGGCGAGACCCTCCAAGCAGTCGAGCGCATCGCCGCCGGCCTCCTCCGTCGCGGGCTCGACGCCCGCCATCCGCTTGCCATCCTCTCGGAAAACGGCATCGACTTCGCGCTCCTCGAGCTCGCCGCCATGCACGTGGGCATCCCCGCGGCACCGGTCTCGCCGGCCTATTCCCTCATGTCGCGCGACCATGCCCAGCTCAAGTACATCCTCGATCTCGTCCGGCCCGGCCTCGTCTATGCCGCGGACGGGGTCAAGTACGCAACGGCCATCGCCGCGGCCATGCCGGAGGCGAGCGAGCTCGTGGTGAGCGCCAACCCGCCGCCAGGGCACAAGGCGACGGACTTCGCCGATCTTCTGAGAAGTGCCCCGAGCGAGGCGGTCGAAGGCGCCTTCTCTGAGGTCGGGCCCGCCACGACAGCCAAGATCCTCTTCACCTCGGGCTCGACGGGCAAGCCCAAGGGCGTCATCAACACCCAACGCATGCTCGTGTCCAACCAGCAGGCCATAGCGCAAATGTGGCGCTTCCTCGAGGAGCGCCCGCCGGTGCTCGTCGACTGGCTTCCCTGGAACCATACCTTCGGCAGCAACCACAACTTCAACCTCGTCATCCGGAACGGCGGCACGCTCTACATCGACGGCGGCAAGCCCGCACCCGGCTTGATCGAGACCACGGTCAGGAACCTGCGCGAGGTACCCTCCACCATCTATTTCAACGTGCCGCGCGGCTACGACATGCTGATCCCCTATCTCGAGCGCGATCGCGAGCTCAAAGAGACATTCTTTCGCGACCTCGACACGTTGGTCTATGCGGGTGCTGCGCTGCCGCAGCATCTCTGGGAGAGGCTCGAGCGCCTCGCGATCGAGGCGACGGGACGGCGCATCGTCATGCTCGCCGCCTGGGGCTCGACCGAGACGGCACCCGAGGCGACCGCGGTGCATTTCCCGATTCCGCGCCCCGGCGTCATCGGCCTGCCGGCACCGGGCATCGAGATCAAATTGGCCCCCGTGAGCGGCAAGCTCGAGCTGCGCGTCAAGGGACCCAACGTGACGCCGGGTTATTGGCGGCAGCCCGAGCTGATGAAGGGGATGTTCGACGAGGACGGCTTCCTCAAGATGGGCGACGCGGGCAAGCTCGCGGATCCGGAAGATGCGGCCAAGGGCATCCTCTTCGACGGCCGGCTCGCGGAGAACTTCAAGCTGATGTCCGGCAATTGGGTGCAGGTGGGCGAGCTCAGGACCGAGCTGATCACGGCGATGGAGCCCGTCGCCCAGGATGTCGTGGTCACCGGACACGATCGCGAGGAGATCGGCCTCCTCGTCTTTGCCAATCCCGCGGGCTGCCGCGCGCTCTGCCGCGACGCCGCGCACGATACCCCGCTCGAGACGCTCGTCCGCCGGCCCGAAGTGCGCGACAAGCTGGCACTCGGCCTCACCGCGCACAACGAGACGAACCCGGCCTCAAGCCGGCGCGTCGCCGCAGCCCTCCTCATGGCCGAGCCGCCCTCGATCGATGCGGGCGAGATCACCGACAAGGGCTACATCAACCAGCGCGCCGTGCTCGAGCGCCGGAGCGCACTCGTCGAGCGGCTCCATCGGGAGGGTGCCGATCCCGAGGTGATTCGCCTCGCTCCGCTGCCGGCACAGGCGGCAACGTAAGAGAGACCAAGGAAGGAGTTTCCCCATGCGCAGCTATCAGCTGACAGCCTTCGGCGCGCCGCTCGAGCCCGCCACCTCGCCCACACCCGAGCCCAAGGGGAGCGAGGTGCTGCTGCGCGTCACCGCGTGCGGCGTGTGCCACAGCGACCTCCATCTGCGCGACGGTTATTTCGCCCTCGGCGGCGACAAGAAGCTCGATCTCTCGCGCGGCATCCCGTTGCCCCACGTGCTCGGCCACGAGATCGTGGGCGAGGTCGCGGCCCTCGGGCCCGAGGCCCGCGGCGTGGTGATCGGCGAGCGCCGCGTCGCCTATCCCTGGATCGGCTGCGGCGAGTGCGCGGCCTGCCGCCGCGGGCGCGAGGAGCTCTGCGCGCGGCCGCGCCAGCTCGGCATCAATGTCGCGGGCGGCTTCGCGGACCATGTGCTGGTGCCGCACCCGCGCTACCTCTTCGACTTCGGCGCCATCCCCGAGGAGCTCGCCTGCACCTACGCCTGCTCGGGCCTCACCGCCTATGGCGCGCTCAAGAAGGTGGCCCCCTTGGGCGAGGGCGATCCGCTCCTCATCATCGGCGCGGGTGGGGTGGGCCTCGCCGGCGTGCGGCTGGCCAAGCGCGTGACGGGGGCGGTACCCATCGTCGCCGAGATCGACGAGGCGAAGCGCGCCGCGGCGTTCTCGGCAGGGGCGGAGGCCACCGTCGATCCCACCGGCGCCGATGCCGCGCGCAACCTCGTCAAGGCGACCGGCGGCGGCGTCGCCGCCGCGATCGACTTCGTGGGCGCCGAGGTGACGACGAAGTTCGGTTTCGACGTGCTGCGCAAGGGCGGAGTGCTCGTCGTGGTCGGGCTCTTCGGCGGCGCCTTCCAGACGCCCATTCCCATGCTGCCGCTGCGCGCGGTTGCCATTCAAGGCTCCTACGTCGGAAGCCTCGCCGAGATGGGCGAGCTCATGGCTCTCGCCAAGGCGGGTCGGGTCGAGGCCATCCCCTTGAGCCCGCGCCCGCTCGATGCCGCCGAGGCGACGCTCAACGACTTGAAGGCCGGCCGCATCGTCGGCAGGGCGATCCTCAAGCCATGAGGTGCCGCGGCCATAACGGCTTGCGCCCGGTCAAGTTTCCGGCTTGACTGCCGCGCATGGAAACAATGGTGCAGCGATGACCGCCGTGCGAGAGCCGACCCCAACTGCCCCCACGAGCATGGAAGAGATCGCCCAGATCCGCGCCGCCGTGAAGGCGCTCTGCGCGAATTTTCCCGGCGAGTACTGGCGCAGGCTCGACCGCGAGCGCCTCTACCCGAGCGAGTTCGTGGCGGCGCTGACCAAGGCCGGCTTCCTGGCCGCCCTCATCCCGGAGGAGTACGGCGGCAGCGGCCTCAGCATGGCCGCCGCGAGCGCGATCATGGAGGAGATCCAGAAAAGCGGCTGCAGCGGGGCGCCCTGCCATGCCCAGATGTACACCATGGGCACCATCCTCCGGCACGGCAGCGCCGCGCAGAAGGCGCGCTGGCTGCCGGCCATCGCCAAGGGCGAGCTGAGGCTCCAGGCCTTCGGCGTCACCGAGCCCACTTCCGGCACCGACACGCTCTCCTTGCGCACGACCGCGGTGCGCGCGGGCGAGCACTACCTCGTCAACGGCCAAAAGCTGTGGACCTCGCGCGCCGAGCATTCCGACCTCATGTTGCTGCTCGCGCGCACGACCGCCAAGGAGCAGGTCAAGCGGCGCACCGAGGGGCTTTCCGTCCTGGTCGTCGACATGCGCGAGGCCAAGGGCAAGGGTCTCACCATCCGGCCCATCCGCACGATGATGAACCACGCGACGACGGAGGTGTTCTTCGACGACATGAAGGTGCCGGCTGAGAACCTCATCGGCGAGGAGGGCCAGGGCTTCCGCTACATCCTCGACGGCATGAACGCCGAGCGCATCCTGATCTCGAGCGAGTGCATCGGCGACGCGCGCTGGTTCATCGACAAGGCGGCCGCCTACGCCCGCGAGCGCGTGGTCTTCGGCCGCCCGATCGGCCAGAACCAGGGCATCCAGTTCCCCATCGCCCAGGCTTATGCGGCGAGCGAGGCGGCGGCACTCATGGTCGAGCGGGCGGCGCGGCTCTTCGACTTGGGCGAGCCCTGCGGCAAGGAAGCGAACATGGCGAAGCTGCTCGCCGCGGATGCGGCTTGGCAGGCGGCGGACATGTGCGTGCAGACCCACGGCGGCTTCGGCTTCGCCGAGGAGTTCGACGTCGAGCGCAAGTTCCGCGAGGCGCGGCTCTACCGCGTCGCCCCCATCTCGACCAACCTCATCCTCTCCTATCTCGCCGAGCACGTCCTCGGCCTGCCGCGCTCCTATTGAGAGGCTGAGATGAAAATGAAGCGGTTATCTTCGATCGTCATTCCCGCGCAAGCGCGAGAAGGCAAGAAAACCCTCTCCCGCTTGCGGGAGAGGGAAGGGGCCCATCCCGAAGGGATGGGAAGGGTGAGGGAATGCCACATGTCGGCGCCGTCCCTCACCCTCCCACGGCCTAACGGCCGCGGGTCCCTCCCT
>DATEQI010000393.1:0-5207 GCA_035272805.1 Alphaproteobacteria bacterium
GAGGAGCGCTGCCGGCGAGGTTCAAGAAGGCGCCGACCGACTCGAGGAAGGCCTCCGGCTGCTCGAGCGGCGGACAGTGCCCGCAAGCGGGCAGGAGCACGAAGCTGGCGCGCTCGAGGCCGTCTGCAAGCCGGCGCGCGAGCTCGACGGGCGTCGCCGCGTCGAATTCACCGACGATCACGAGTGCTGGATGGGAGATGCGCGCGAGGACGGGTGCCAAATCGACCCGCTCGAGCGCGCGGCAGGCCGTGATGAAGGCTTTGGGGTCGAAGCGGCGCAAGACCTCGCGGCACTCGGCGATCGCCTCGGGGTGGGCCGCGAGATAGGCCGCGTGGAAGATGCGCCGCGCCGCGACTTCCGCGATCGCTTCCATCCCGCCTTGGGCGACCTTCTCCGCCATCGCGCGAAAGGCGGCGCGGCCGGCTTCGGGGAATCCCGCCGCCGTATCGACCAGCACGAGGCGCTCGAAGAGCGCGCCGTGACGGGCCGCAAGCGCCAGTGCCACGAAGCCGCCGAAGCCGTTGCCGAGAAGGGCTGCCCCCTCGCCGAGCGGCAGCGCGCGCAACCCATCCGCGACCCTGTCGGCATAATCCTCGACCGCGGGCCCACACGCGCTCGAGCCGTCGAAGCCAGGGAGTGCCACGAGATGCACGCGGTATCGGCGGGCAAGCGCCGGCGCCACGCGCGCGTAGGCCGAGCGGTCGATGAGGAGCGAATGCAGCAGCACGAGGTCCGGCCCCGAACCGGACGACACCACGTCGAGCGCGCCGCCCGCCACTCTGATCTCTGCCATGAATTTTCCTTCGCGCGCGGCGCTTGGACTATCTCATCCGTGTCGATTCGACGTCAAGAAAAGCGGGGTTTCGGCGATGGGCCAGTTTCACCCCATCCTTCGAGACGGGCCTTCGGCCCTCCTCAGGATGAGGTGAAACCCTAACCAAGGTGCCCTCATCCTGAGGAGCGTCGCGCATGCGACGCGTCTCGAAGGATGAGGATTCAGCCTAGCTGACCCACTACGCGGATTTTCGCAATGGCTCAGCTCGATTGCGGCGGCTCCGGAGCGGGGATACGCTAGCGCGCAACGCGGGAGCCTTGAGAGGCTCCGCGGCAGGGAGGGGACAAGCCATGAAGCTCTACACCTATTATCGCTCGCAAGCGACCTTCCGGGTGCGTATCGCGCTCAACCTCAAGGGGCTCGAGCGCGAGGACAGCTTTCTCCATCTCGAGCATGGCGACCAATACGCCGCCGAGTACAAGGCGATCAACCCGCAGATGGTGGTGCCCACCTTGATCGACGGCCGCGCGAAGCTCACGCAGTCGCTCGCCATCCTCGAGTATCTCGAGGAGAAATATCCCAAGCCTCCGCTGCTGCCCGCCGATCTCCTGTCGCGCGCCTGGGTGCGCGCGCTCGCCCTCGTCAATGTCGCCGACTCGCACCCGCTCATCGTCCCGCGCATCCGCAATTACCTGACGGGCGTGCTGAAAGTGGACGAGGCGCAAAAGCTCGCCTGGATCCAGCACTGGATCGGGCTCGGCCTCGAGGCCATGGAGGCGCTCTTGGCCGAGCACCGGGAAAGCGGCCGCTTCTGCCATGGCGAGACGCCGACCGTGGCTGACATCTGCCTGGTGACCCAAGTGACGCCGGCCAAGATGTTCAAATGCGAATTGGCGCCTTACAAGAAGGTGATGCAGGTCTACGACAGCTGCATGGCGATCCCCGCCTTCGCCGACGCCCATCCCTTGAAGCAACCCGACGCGGAATGAGGCCAAGAGCTTCCGCCCACAAAAAAGAGACCGCGGCGGCGCGCCTTCTGGCGATCTACCGCGTGCGCGCCGACGCGCGCGCGATCGAGGCGCGCGCACAGGCGATCGCGGTCGAGCAAAGTGTCGAGATGCCCGTCTCCGCGATCGACGATCCCTACGTGCTGTCCGAGATCGTCGGGCGCGTCGAGGGGATCGCCGAGCGCGAGCGCGGCCTCTTCGAGGTGCGCGTCTCCCTTGCCGCCGCGACGACGGGCTCCGAGGCCGGACAGCTCATCAACATGCTGTTCGGCAACAGCTCGATCCACGACGACGTCGTGCTGGAGGATGCGCTGCTGCCGGCGGAACTGGCTGCGGCCTTCCCCGGTCCCAATCGCGGTCTTATCGGGCTGCGTGAGCTCGCGGGTGCCGAGCGCCGCGCGCTGACCTGCTCCGCGCTCAAGCCCCAGGGGCTCCCGCCGCGCGAGCTAGCCGATCTCGCCCGGCGCTTGGCACTCGGCGGGCTCGACTTCATCAAGGACGACCACGGGCTCGCCGATCAGGCCTATAGCCGCTTTGCCGAGCGGGTCGGCGCTTGCGCGGCAGCGGTGCGCGAGGCGAGCCGCGAGACGGGCCGGCTCACGCGCTACGTGCCGAGCCTCTCGGGCAATCTCGACCAGCTCAGGACGCAAGTGGCACTCGCGCGCGAGGCGGGCCTCGCGATGGTGCTCGTGGCGCCGATGATCATCGGCTTGCCGCAGCTCCGTGCGCTCGCGGCGGAAAATCCCGCGATCGCGTTCATGGCGCATCCGGCACTCGCGGGCGCCTCCCGCATCGCGCCACCCCTTCTGCTCGGCAAGCTCTTCCGCCTCTTCGGCGCCGATGCCACGATCTTTCCCAATCACGGCGGCCGTTTCGGCTACTCGCGCGCGACCTGCGCCAGCTTGGCGGAGGCCGCACGCGCGCCCTGGGGAGAGATCCGGAGCTGCGTCCCCGTGCCGGCGGGCGGGATGACGCCCGAGCGCGTGCCGGAGATGCTTGACTTCTACGGCCCCGATGCAATGTTGTTGATCGGCGGCGGCCTGCTCGGCGCGCGCGAGCGCTTGACCGAGGAGACCGCCGCCTTCACCCGCATGGTCGAGCAATACGCTTATCGGTGACATGCCATGACGAGCGACGAGGCGACCCGCGTCCGCGGCTTTCACGAGGGCTTTCGCTGGGACGGCACCGCGCTCCTTCCTTACAAGGAGGAAGGCAGCGCTCCCTTCAAGGCGATCTCGCGCCAGCTCCTCTTCGCCGATCCGCAACTCGGCTGCGAGCTGCGCTATTTCGAGATGGACGCGGACGGCTACTCCACGCTCGAGCGCCACGAGCATATGCATGCGGTCATGATCCTGCGCGGCCACGGCCACTGCCTCGTCGGCGGGGAGGTGCGCGAGGTGAAGCCCTACGACCTCGTCAGCATTCCCTCCTGGACGTGGCACCAGTTCCGCGCCACGCGCGGCGAGCCGCTCGGCTTCCTCTGCATGGTCAATGCGGAGCGCGACAAGCCGCAGCTGCCCTCCCCCGACGAGCTTCGGCAGCTCAGGTCCGATCGCCGCGTTGCCGCCTTCCTCGACGGCGCCCGCGACATCTGAGCGCCGCAGTGCCGCGAGCCGAGTGCCCTACTCCGCGGCCGTGCGCCGCCGCGCGAACTCGAGCAGGCAATCGTCCGGCAGCATCTCGAGCGGCGTGAAGTCGCGGTTGGCGATCCAGCTCGGCCGCTTGAAGCGGCGGATCGCGTTGTCGCAGCGGTTGAGCGAGAGATAGAGGATCCAGCGCGACCACGGCGTCAGGTTCGAGCCCGAGGCGTGGACGAGGTTGCCGTGGAAGAGCAGCACCGACCCGGCCGGACCCTTGGGCGCCACGATGCCGCCTCTGTCGACGAGGCGAGCGATCGTTTCGTGGTCCGTGGTCCATAAGGGATAGCTCGTGGTGGTCACGTCGTGATCGGCCGCGAGGCGCCCCCCGCGGTGGCTCTTCGGGATGAACATGAGCGGCCCGTTGAACTCGTTCGCCTCGGCGAGGAAGAGTGCTATGTTCATCGCGCGCGGCGCGGGCATGTCGTCGTCGTTGAACCAGGTCGCGTAATCCTGATGCCATTGCCAGACGGCACCGTCGAAGGCCGCCTTCGCGTTGACCTTGAACTGGTGCATGTAGAGCTTGTCCGAGCCGAGGAGCTGCATGACGGGCTCGACGAGGCGCGGATGGCGGGCCGCGAGCGCAAAGGCGGGATTCCAGGTCTGCACGTAAAAGGCGGTGCGTGGCGCCTCCGAGCCCTTCTCGCGCACGACCTCCTCGCGCGCTTGGGCGAAGAGGCCGGGAAGCTCGCCGCCGAGCACGCCGATTTCCTCCGGCGAGAAGAGGCCGGGGAAGAAGAGATAGCCCTCCTCCTCGAATTCCGCGATCTGGGCGGAAGTGAGCTTCATCGTGCGACCTCCAAGGCGCGAGGCGTCCGTGACGCAGTACGCGCAGGCGCTTGTGACGCCGTAAGACTAAGCACCCTCGTCGTATTCCGCCGAGATGTCCTTGCCGGTGTAGTCCGGCATCAGACCCGCCGAGACCAGGCTCACCACCGCGCAGGCGGCGATGTAGATGGCGATGGCATAGCCGGTGTGATACGTGGCGAACAGCGCGGTCGCGATGAGCGGCGCCGGACCGCCGGCGATGACCGAGGCGAGCTGGTAGCCGAGCGATGAGCCGCTGTAACGCAGGCGCGGCGTGAACGACTCGGCGATCAGTGCTGCCTGGGGGCCGTACTGCATGTCGTGCGGGATGAGCGAGATGAAGATCGCGATGAACACGGCGGAAGGAATCGCGGTGTCCAGCATGCCGAAATAGAGGAAGCCGAATAGGCCGGTCACCGCCGCGCCGATCAGGTACATCTTGCGCCGGCCGATCCGGTCGGAGATATGGCCCGCGAGCGGGATGGCGATGAACGACAGGCACGAGGCCGCGAGTACAGCGGTGAGGATCAGGTTCCGCGGCATCTTCAGCGTGGTGGTGCCATAGGCGAAGACGAAGGCGGTGAAGATGTAGAACGGCGCCTGTTCGGCCAAGCGCAGCAGGGCGCAGAGGATGATCTCGCGCGGCTGCTTCTTGATCACCTCGAGGATCGGCGCTCGTTCGATCTTCTTGTCCTCGACGAGCTGCCGGAAGACCGGAGTCTCGAGGATGCCGAGCCGGATCCAGATGCCGATGCCAATCAGGATGATGCTGAGGAAGAACGGCACGCGCCAGCCCCAGGCATTGAAATCGGCACCCGACCAGGCGCTGAACGCGAGGATCGCGAGGTTCGCCAGGAACAGGCCACAGGGCACGCCGAATTGCGGCCACGAGGCGACGAGCCCACGGCTGCCGTGGGTGCGCGCCCATTCCATCGCGATCAGGACCGAGCCGCCCCATTCGCCGCCGACGCCGATGCCTTG
>DATEQI010000394.1:0-3452 GCA_035272805.1 Alphaproteobacteria bacterium
CGCAGGCGCACGCGACGGTGCTGCGCGCGGTGGCGGCGCCGGCGCGCGGGGTGGAGGAGCGACCACGCGTGGCGGCGGCGCTGCCAGGCTCTGGTTGCCGCGTACCGAATAGCTCTTCGCATTGGCCCCGTTGTTGACGCCCGCGAACGCCGGCGACGGCGCGCGCGCCGCGGGTGCGACCGGGGGTGCTACGCGAGGCGCCACCGGAGCGCGCGGCGGGCCGACCGCGGCTCTTGGCGCCGCTGCTGGCGGTGCGGCAGGCGGCCCCGCCGGAAAGCCGCGGATGTCGCGGGAGGGTGCGGGCGCGTTCGCGCGCGCGGGCGCGAAGCGCGCGGTCGTGGCGGGATTGCGATAGGGAACGCCGCGGCGGTGGGCGGGATCATGCGTCCAGTCGGCACCGCTGAAATGCTCGCGCCGCGGGTCGATGCGATTGAAGCGCCCGGCATCGACATGGATGTGGTGATTGCGCCAGTCCCACTCGCCCCAGCCCCAGAGCCAGGGGACGATCGGGAAGCCGACGCCGAAGCCTATGCCTGGCCCCGGGACGCAGCCGGACCAGGGCGCCACGGCGATCGGCGGATAATCGGCGTAGGGCCAGGTCCCGTAGGCACCCGGGCCGTAGCACGGTAGGTAGACCGCCTGGGGATTGGCGGGCTCGATCTCGATCATGCCGTCGGCGGCCACCACGCTCTCCTGCGGACCCGAGGCGAGGCCGCCCGCGGCCTGCGCGGCGCGGCGCAGGCGCTGCACCGAATCCATGACGTCCGATTGCTGGGCCACGAAGGCATCGCCCAGCGCCTGCAGCCAGGCCAGATTCCCCGCCATCATCTGCAGCACCTGCGGGAAGGGCACCAACGACTTGACGCTCGGGTCCCAATCCTGATTGGCAAGTGCGGCCGAGAGCGCGTCGCCCGTGAGCCTCGCGTTGTTGGGGTCCTGCGCCCAGGCCGCCGCCTGCGAGACCTCGAGCGGATAGGTGGCGGCCGTCAGGACCTCCATGAGCAGCGGATCGGGGTAGAGCGCCACGGACGCCAGCATCTGGTCGAGCTGCTGCGGGCTCAAGAGCGGCGCCGCCGCGCCAGGAGGTGGCGGTGGCGCCTGGCCGGGAGGCGGGGGCGGCACTTGCGCAGTGCCGGACGTCGCCAGCGCCAAAAGCAGGACGAGCACGCCGGCGGCGATGCGAAGCAGCCTTGCCTTCATGTGCGATCCCCTCTCCTCCGGCACTTGGCACCGATTGTAACGGCATCGGCGGCGTGAAGGAAATGGCTAAAATCGGGCTCTCAAAAGCGAACGCCCCCGCCTCGGCCTTGCTCAGCTCTCGAGCTTTTTGCGCAAGAGCTCATTGACCATCTTGGGATTGGCCTTCCCCCCCGTCGCCTTCATGACCTGGCCCACGAGCCAGCCGACCACACCCTCCTTGCCGGCCTTGTATTTGACCACCTGGCCGGGATTGTCGGCGATCACCTTGGCGATGGCGGCCGCGATGGCACCGCGGTCGGTGATCTGCGTCAAGCCCTTGGCCTTGACGATCTCGGCGGCGGGCTTGCCGGTCTCGAACATCTCGTCGAACACGTCCTTGGCCGTGCGCCCGGAGATCGTCTGATCGGCGACGAGGTCGATGAGCCCGCCCAAGGCCACGGCGCTCACCGGAGAGTCCGTCACGTCCTTGCCCGCCTTGTTGAGCCGGCCGAAGAGCTCCGAGATCACCCAGTTGGCCGCGAGCTTGCCGTCGCGGCCCTTGGCCACGGCCTCGAAATAGTCGGCATTCGTGGCATCGGCGACCAGCACGCTCGCGTCATAGGGCGTCACGCCATGCTGGGCTACGAGGCGCGCCTTCTTCGCGTCCGGCAGCTCGGGCAGCGACTTGCGGATGTCCTCGACCCAGGCCGGGTCGAGCTCGAGGGGCAAGAGATCGGGATCGGGGAAGTAGCGATAGTCGTGCGCCTCCTCCTTCGTGCGCATCTCGCGCGTGATGCCGCGCTTGGCGTCGAAAAGGCGGGTCGCCAGCCGGACCACGCCGCCGCCTTCGATGAGCTCGACCTGCCGGCGCGCCTCGTACTCGATCGCCTGCTGGACGAAGCGGATCGAGTTCACGTTCTTGACTTCGCAACGCGTGCCGAGCTCGGCCCCCGGCTTGCGCACCGAGACGTTCACGTCGGCGCGCATGGAGCCCTCCTCCATGTTGCCGTCGCAGGTGCCCAAGTAACGCAGGATCGAGCGCAGCTTCCTCAAATAGATGCCCGCCTCCTCGGCCGAGCGCAGGTCGGGCTTGGAGACGATCTCCATGAGGGCGACGCCGGAGCGGTTGAGATCGACGAAGGTGCGCCGCGGGTCCTGGTCGTGGAGGCTCTTGCCGGCGTCCTGCTCGAGGTGGAGGCGCTCGATGCCGATCTCGCGCAGCGAGCCGTCCGGGAGGTCGATCGAGATGCGGCCCTCGCCCACGAGCGGCTGCTTGTACTGCGAAATCTGATAGCCGGCCGGAAGGTCCGCGTAGAAGTAGTTCTTGCGCTCGAAGACCGAGCGAAAATTGATCTTGGCGTCGAGCCCGAGCCCCGTGCGCACGGCCTGCGCGATGCAAACCTCGTTGATGACCGGCAGCATGCCCGGCATGGCGGCATCCACGAACGACACCTGCGTGTTGGGCGCGGCGCCGAATGCGGTCGCGGCACCCGAGAAGAGCTTGGCGTTCGAGATCACCTGGGCGTGGACCTCGATCCCGACGACGATCTCCCACGAGCCGCTCTTGCCCTCGATGAGCGCTGCCATCCTCACGCCCTCCCTGCCGTGAAGCTGGGGCGATGGGAGAAGCCCGCCCCTACCTCGAGCGCGGCCGCGGCCTTGAGCACGGTCTCCTCATCGAAGGCGCGGCCGATGATCTGGAGGCCGAGCGGCAGGCCGTCCTCCGAGAGGCCCGCCGGCAGCGAGATGCCCGGAAGGCCCGCGAGGTTGGCCGGCACGGTAAACACGTCGTTCAAGTACATCGCGATCGGATCATCCATCTTCTCGCCGACCGCGAAGGCCGCACTCGGCGTCGAGGGGGCGAGTATCACGTCCACTACCTTGAAGGCCTCGGTAAAGTCCCCGAGGATGAGGGCGCGCACGCGCTGCGCCTTCAAATAATAGGCATCGTAGTAGCCCGCCGACAGCACGTAGGTGCCGACCATGACGCGCCGGCGCACCTCGCGCCCGAAGCCCTCGGCCCGCGTATTCTCGTACATATCGATGAGGTCCTCGCCCGGCACGCGCAGGCCGTAGCGCACGCCGTCATAGCGCGCGAGATTGGACGACGCCTCCGCCGGCGCGATGATGTAATAGGCGGGCAGCGCCGCCTTGGTATGCGGCAGACTCACATCCACGATTTTCGCGCCGGCCTGCCGGAAGATGTCGATGCCCTTTTGCCAAAGCGCATCGATTTCGGCAGCCATGCCGTCCACGCGATATTCCTTCGGGAT
>DATEQI010000395.1:0-2878 GCA_035272805.1 Alphaproteobacteria bacterium
CGTCATGGCCCAATCGAGCGGCACGAGCGCGCGGGTGTACACCTCCAGTGCTGCGCGATAGGCCGCGACCGCCTCCTCGAGCGGCGCCCTCCCCTCCTCGCGCTCGCCGAGTGCGCGAAGCACATTGCCGAGATTGTTCTCTGTCGCGGCCCATTGGAGCGGCACGCGCTCGCGGCTATACACCTCCAGCGCCGCGCGAAAGGCCGCGGCCGCCTGCTTGAGCAGCACCGTCCCCCTCTCGCGCTCGCCGAGAGCCTGAAGTGCCGTGCCGAGATCGTTCTGCGTCAAGGCCCAATCCAAGGGCACGCGCTCGCGGGTGCGCACCTGGAGCGCAGCACTATAGGCCGCGGCCGCCTGCTCGAGCCGCAACGTCCCCTCCTCGCGCTCACCGAGTGCCCAAAGTGCCGCGCCGAGATTGTTCTGCGTTTCGCCCCATTGGAGCGGCATGCGCTCGCGGGTGTACACCTCCAGCGCCGCGCGATAGGCCGCGACCGCCTCCTCGAGCAGCGCTGTCCTTTCCTCGCGCTCGCCGAGGGTGCGAAGTGCCGTGCCGAGATTGTTCTGCGTCATGGCCCATTGGAGCGGCACGCGCTCGCGGGTGCGCACCTCGAGCGCCGCGCGATAGGCCGCGACCGCCTTCTCCAGCCAACGCGAATCGCCGATCTGCTTGCCCAGCACGGAACACACGAGGCCGAATGCGGCCTGGACATGAGCCAACCGCTCCTCCGGCAGCCCGGGCGGCGGGGTCGCGAGCAGGCCCTCGATGCGCGCGGCAACGGGCTTCAGCCGGTCGACGAGATATTGGCCGGCCTCCTCGCTCGCCGGCAGAACGGAAGCCAGCACGACGCCGCTGAGCGCTTCGGCCGCATCCGAGCCGAAATCTTGGGGCAGATCGAGCGTGTCGCCGAGGCGATGGCCCTTGGCGTCGCCGCCTTCCCCTTCGGCAGTCAGGAAGCGGAGCCGAAGGACCGCATCCGCCTTGCCGACCTCGCCCCAGACGAGGACATCTGCACCCCGGTCCCCGAGCCAAGCCTGGCCTTTGCGTACGGCGATGGCCTGATCGTTGGCGCTGTCGCCGACATCGCCGAGCCGAAGTGCCCTGCCTTCGCGCAGGACGCGCAGGCCCTTCGCCTTATGCTCAAGGGCGCGCTGGACGTGCTTGGTCTGGCTGAGATTGGCATCGTCGCCGTCGAGATCGGCGATGAGGACGGAGAAACGCGCCTCGGGCGCTCGCCATGCTGTTTGCGCCGCGACCAAACGAACCAGGCGCCGCGGATGAACATTCTGCAAAAGCCGGCCAAAAGCCGATCCCCCCCTTGATTCGAACGTCGGCATGATGACTCGGCCCCACGATCGGCAATCCGCTCAGCACACTTATACCGTGCCCAGGGGATACCGTCTGTGGTTGTGCGAGGAGCACGCGGGTGGGCTCAGAGCAGGCGTGGAGGGGCAGGCGCGCGTGCCCGGCCGAATTCGTCAGAAATCGATGCAGCGGCCCTTGCGCTCCCAGTCGCCGTAACGGGTGGGCTCGGGACCCGCGGGGCCGCCGGTCTCGGGGACTTTCTTGGGGGCGGCGGGCGATCCCTCACCCTTCCCGTCGCTCACGCGACGGGCCCCTTCCCTCTCCCGCATGCGGGAGAGGGGTTTTTGAGCTGCGGTCGGCTCCTCCCTCTCCCGCTTGCGGGAGAGGGAGGGGGTGAGGGAAGCGCCGATGGATTTCTTGTCGTCCATGCCATTGACCATAGGTCGCCGTCGCTTCATTGCCAAGCCTTGATGACGGCGGACGAAGCCCCATCTATGGCATCATGAACACGCTGCGTACCGGATTGTTGATTGCGGCGCTGACGGCGCTTTTCATGGCCGTCGGCTATCTCATCGGCGGGGAGAGCGGCATGGTGATCGCC
Source organism: Alphaproteobacteria bacterium (assembly GCA_035272805.1). Classification (GTDB taxonomy): domain Bacteria; phylum Pseudomonadota; class Alphaproteobacteria; order JACZXZ01; family JACZXZ01; genus DASPPM01. The sequence continues at coordinate 1,905 of DATEQI010000395.1, forward strand.
TTCCTCGTGGCCGCCGCCATGAACCTTTTCGCCTATTGGAATTCCGACCGAATGGTGCTTCGCCTCTATGGCGCGCGCGAGGTCGACCGTGCGACCGCCCCGGGGCTTTACGGCATCGTCGAGCAGCTCGCCGACCGCGCCGGGATCCCCATGCCGCGCGTCTATGTCATCGACCAGGAGCAGCCCAACGCCTTCGCCACCGGACGCGACCCGGCGCACGCCGCGGTCTGCGTCACGAGCGGCCTCCTCGGCATCGTGAGCCAGGAGGAGCTCGCGGGCGTGCTCGGGCACGAGCTCGGCCACATCAAGCACCGCGACACGCTCACCATGACGATCACCGCGACGATCGCGGGTGCGGTCGGCATGCTCGCCAACTTCGCCTTCTTCTTCGGCGTCTTCGGCGCGCGTGACGAGCGCGACAATCCGCTCGGCTTCGTGGGCACGCTCCTCGTGGCGCTCTTGGCGCCGATTGCGGCCTCCCTCGTCCAGCTCGCCATCAGCCGCAGCCGCGAGTACGAGGCCGACCGCGCGGGTGCCGAGGTCTCCGGCCACCCGCTCTGGCTCGCCTCGGCGCTCGAGAAGATCGAGGCGCATGCGCGCGCCACACCCAACCCGGTTGCCGCGGCACACCCCGCTACGGCGCATCTCTTCATCGTCAACCCCATCGCAGGTGCCCGCCTCGACAACCTTTTCGCGAGTCACCCGGCGACCGCGGACCGCATCCGCCGCCTGCGCCAGTTGGCAGGCGTCGCCGGCCCTTGGGGCTGAGCGCCGACCGCACCCACACGTCCGCATTTTCTCACCACCACCGAAAGGGTGGCGGGGCTAAGCTGCGGCTTGGTTTGAGGACAAGAGCATGCCGAAGCGAAGCGCCGGCCAAGAGCCCGAGGCCAAGCCCGCCTTGGCAGCGCCCAAGAGCGGCAAGCCCGCGGGTGCGAAGCCGTCGGCGCGCGGCGTGGCACTCGAGCTCTTGA
>DATEQI010000396.1:0-3574 GCA_035272805.1 Alphaproteobacteria bacterium
ATCAGGGCTTCTGCGCCACGCTCGATTTCGGCCTCCACGGCAACGTCCACGTCTGGGTCGGCAACAACCAGGGCATGGCTTCGGTGCCGTGGGCGGCGAACGATCCCATCTTCTGGATGCATCACTGCAACATCGACCGCCTGTGGGCGAGCTGGAACAAGGGCAACTGCAAGAACCCGGCCTATGCGGCCTGACTCAACCAGCAATTCGTCTTCGCCGACATCCAGGGCAACAAGGTCGTGGCGACGGTGAAAGACTTCAACGACGTCAGTCAACTCGGCTACACCTACGACGCCTTCGAGCCGGCGTCATGCGGGCCGATCATCGTGAGGATCAATCCCCTCATCCTCGCCACCCTGGCCACGGAGAGCTTGATTGCGCGCACGCCGCTGCGCGTCAACTTGGCCCCGCCGCCGCCCAAACCTCAGGAGAAGGCGCTCATGCTGAGCGACCAGGTCAAAGCGCTGGGAACCGAGAAAAACGTCTATCTGGTGCTTCAGGACGCCCATGCCGCGGCACCGTCGGGCGTGGTCTACGACGTCTATCTCGATTTGCCCGAAGGTGCGGCAGCGAGCGAGAGCAGCGCCAACTACGTCGGCACCATCAATTTCTTCGGCGTCACCATGAAAAGCGGCAATATGGCCGCGATGACGCCGCGCACCTTCAGCCTCAACGTCACCGACAAGATCAAGGCGCTGCAAGCCAAGGGCGCGCTCAGCGCCACGCCTGCGGTGACCCTCGTGCCCCAAGGCGAGCCCAACGAGGCGGCCAAGCCGACGATCGGACAGATCCAGCTGGTTTCGCAATGAGCGGCGGCGGCCCGCGGTATCGACGGCGCCGCGGGCCACTCGGTCGGGCCTCCCTTGCGGCTGGCCGCAGGGCGCCATAAATACCATGGAGACCCCCGAGACGCTGCGATGCGCCCGCGATTGAGGCCCCGACCGCTATGCGCAGATTCCCGCACCGGGCCGTTGCGCTCGCCCTCGTCCTGCTGGCGCCCCTTTGCATGGCCGCTGGCGCGCGCGCCCAACCGTCGGATGCCATGAGCGGCGAGGTTCTGGCCACGGCCGCTCCGGGCGCCGTGCCCTTGAACGGGCCGGCGACGCGGGTGACGCTTGCGCCCGTTCCCGGAACGGAAAACCTCGGAGGGCGCTTGACGGCGCTCGTCCGCGATCGCCGCCTCTTCCTGGTCCTAGGCGATCTCCGCGCCGAGGTTCAGCCCGGCATTGTCTACGAGATCTACCTCGGCCTGCCGCCGGGTGCCGTCGCCGATGACGCGCATTTCGTCGGCACGCTCAATTTCTTCGCCGTGGCGCCGCCTAACAAGACCCCGAAGTCGCGCAGCTACGATGTCACGCGCACGGTCGGCATGCTGCTGTCGCGCGGATTACCCGACGATGGGCTTGCCGTCACCATCATCCCCGCCGCCGGAGCGCCGGCGCCAGGCGCAGCACCGCCCACCATTGGGCGCCTCGCCCTAGTCGCAGAGTAGTGCCCGCTCCTGAACGTTCCGCGCGTTTGACCCCTATCCGCCCCGGCGCTATCCTCACTTGAGAGAGCCGCAAAGAGCAACGACGGCTCGGGAACTCCAGGGAGGCGGAGAGACGCGGCGGCGAGCGCGCGTCACCCCCTCTTTTCGTTGAACGTCTGCGGCCGAGTGGCGGGCGATGGCGCGATTCCTGCTCAAGCATCTCCTTTTCCTCGCACTCACGCTCGTCGTCGTCTCCTTCCTCGTCTTCATGCTCACCGAGCTCACCCCCGGCGACGTCGCGCGCAAGTACCTCGGCGCCTATGCGACGCAGGAGCAGGTCGACATCCTGAGCAAGCAAATGGGGCTCGATCGCCCCGTGCTCGTGCGCTACGTCGAATACGCGGGCAAAATGCTCTCGGGCGACCTCGGCGTCTCGACCCGCTTCCGCGTGCCGGTCAAGGACATCATCTTCGACCGCCTGGCCAACACCGGACTTCTGGCGCTCGTCTCGTTCCTCCTCATCGTGCCGCTGTCGATGCTTTTCGGCATCGTGGCGGGCATGCGCGAGGGCTCGCTGCTTGATCGCATCATCCTGCTTGCGAGCGCCGTCGCCGCCTCGATCCCCGAGTTCGCCATGGGCGTGTTTCTTGCCAGCATCTTCGTCGTGAGCCTCGGCTGGCTCCCGGGCACCGCAACGCTGCAGCCCGGCGGGCGCTGGCCGATCGCCGCCCAGCTGGTCCTGCCCGTTGCCGTCATCGTGTTGTTCGACATGGGCTACGTCGTGAGCATGGTGCGGGCCTCCATGGTCGAGGTGATGCGCCAGCCCTACATCCGGACGGCCGTGCTCAAGGGCATGCGCTTCCGCGGCGTGGTGCTCGGGCACGCGCTGCGCAACGCCATGATCAACCCGGTCACGGTGATCCTCCTGCAGATCAACTACCTGGTGAGCGGCGTCGTGGTGGTCGAGAGCGTGTTCGCCTATCCGGGATTCGGACGCATGATGCTCGAGGCCTCGCTTTACAAGGACATAGCGCTCATCGAGGCGGGGGCGCTCGTCTCCGTATTCGTCGCCGTCGCCACTCAGATCCTCGGCGATCTCGCCTATATGCTGCTCGACCCGCGTATTCGCAGCTGAGCGTGGACGCCGCCATGGGCTTCGAAAGCATCGCCGGAACGCCCGAAGCCTCCCCCCGCTCCGCGCGTCGGCCCGGCCGGCTCGCCGCCCGGCTCTCGCCGCTTGCGGGCCTTGCCGGGTCGCGGACGACGCTCGTCGGCCTCGCGATCGTGCTGTTCTGGGTCGCGGCGGCACTTTTGGCACCCCTCGTCTCGCCCTACCCGCCGAACGCGACCGCCATGCTGGCGGCGGCGCATCCCACGCCGTCGGCAGCACACCTTCTCGGCACCGATCATCTCGGCCGCGACATCCTCTCGCGCGTGTTGTGGGGCGCGCGCCGCGTGCTTACGGTGGCGCCGATCGCCGTGCTTTCCGCCGCCGTGGTCGGCTCCTTTCTCGGACTCGTCGCCGGCTACTACCGGGGTATTGCCGACCTTCTGATCTCCCGCGTCGCCGACATCCTGCTCTCCTTTCCCGTGATCATCCTTTACATGATCGTGCTGACGCTGTTCGGCTCGTCCGCGCTCAACATCATCCTCGTCATCGCCATCACCAAGGCGCCGATCATCGCCCGCATCGTGCGCGGCCTCACGCTCGAGCTGCGCGAGCGCGAGTACGTCGCCGCCGCCAAGATGCGCGGAGAGGGGGCGCTCTTCATCATGCTGGTCGAGATCCTGCCGAACGCGCGCGGACCGCTCATCGTGGATATGTGCCTGCGCATGGGCTACACGACGATCACCATCGGCGTGCTCGGCTTCCTCGGCATCGGCCTGCCGCCGCCCGATCCCGACTGGGGCGGCATGGTCAAGGACACCTACGGCATGATGTCGGTGTGGCCGCATATGTCGCTCATTCCCTGTGCTGCCATCTCCTCGCTCGTCATCGGCTTCAACCTCCTCGCCATCGGCCTGCGCGAAAGCGCCTTCCGTGACTGAGACTGCCCCCATCCTCGAGCTCGACCGCCTGCGCCTCTCCTATGCGACGCGGCT
>DATEQI010000397.1:0-28830 GCA_035272805.1 Alphaproteobacteria bacterium
CGGCACCGCCGTGGGTCCTTCGAGACGCGCCCCTTCGGGGCGCTCCTCAGGATGAGGCAAATTTGTGTGTGGCAGAAAGACTTAACCTCATCCTGAGGAGCGAGCGCAGCGAGCGTCTCGAAGGACCTCCCGCACCCAGTCCGAGGCGCCTTTGCACAGCGCAACACCGCGAGTTGCCGGCGATCTTTGGATTTGTGTGAATGCCCTAGCTCAAGGGGGGAGGGGATATGCGCGTGCCGCGCCGCTGGCGTCGGAGCGGCGGCGCGCTTAGAGTAGCGGCTCGGCTCTCTCGCAGCGGATCCACCGGGGAATGCTTGTCAGCCTCTCGATCCGGGATGTGGTTCTGATCGACCGGCTGGACCTCTCCTTCCATTCCGGCCTATCCGTGCTGACCGGCGAGACGGGTGCCGGCAAGTCGATCCTGCTCGACGCGCTCGGCTTGGCACTCGGCGCCCGCGCCGATGCAGCGCTCGTGCGCCAGGGCGCCGGCCAGGCCAGCGTCACCGCCGCCTTCGAGCTCGCGGTCGACCATCCGGCATGGGCGATGCTCGCAAGCCAGGAGCTCGCGCGCGAGGAGCCGCTCCTCTTGCGCCGGATGCTGGCGGCGGACGGCCGCAGCCGCGCCTTCGTCAACGACCAGCCGGTCAGCGTCGGCTTCCTCCGCCAGCTCGGCGACAGCCTCGTCGAGATCCAGGGTCAGCTCGATCAGCACGGGCTCATCGATCCGGCAACCCATCGCGCGGCACTCGACGCCTTCGGCGGCAATGCGGCCTTCCTTGAGCACGTGCGGGCGGCGCACCGCGCTTGGCGCACAGCACTTGCGGCCCGCGCCGCCTTCGCGGCCGAGCGCGAGGCGGCACGGCGGGACGAGGAGTTCTTGAGACACGCGCTTGCCGAGCTCGAGGGCTTGGCCCCCAAGCCCGGCGAGGAGGCAGCCCTCGCCGAGGAGCGGCTCCTCCTCATGCATCGCGAGCAAGTGGTCGAGTCGCTCAACGCGGCCTTGGCACTCCTGAGCGGCGAGCCGGAGGGACGCGGAGACGGACTCGAGGGGGCGCTCGGACGGGCGCGGCGCCAGCTCGAGCGCGCGGCGGAGAAGGCGGCGGGCCGGCTCGATGCAGCGCTCGCGGCCCTCGACCGTGCAGCCCTCGAGCTCGGCGAGGTGCTGGCCGCGCTAGAGGCCTTCGGCAGCGCCCTCGATGCCGAGCCGGAACGACTGGATGCGGTCGAGGAGCGGCTCTATGCCTTGCGCGACCTCGCCCGCAAGCACCAAGTGCCGAGCGACGGGCTCGCCCCTCTCCGCGACACCTTCGCGGCACGCCTCACGGCGATCGACGAGCAAGGCGAGGCCGAGCAGCAGCACGAGCAGGCCGTCGCCGCGGCGCGCGAGGCCTATGTCGGGGCTGCGCGCGCGCTCTCCGCGGCGCGGGCCGAGGCCGCGGCCCGGCTCGACCGCGCGATCATGGCGGAGCTGCCGCCGCTCAAGCTCGAGCGGGCGCGCTTTGCCACGCGGCTCGCGCCGCTCGCGGAGGGAGAGTGGGGCGAGGACGGCGTCGAGCGCGTCGGCTTCGAGGTCGCGACCAATCCGGGCAGCCCCATCGGTCCCATCGCCAAGATCGCCTCGGGCGGCGAGCTCGCCCGCTTCATGCTGGCGCTCAAGGTGGTGCTCTCGCGCGTCGCCTCGGCGCCGACGCTGGTGTTCGACGAGGTGGATTCGGGCATCGGCGGGGCGACCGCGGCGGCGGTCGGCGAACGGCTGCAGCGCCTCGGCCGGGAGCTCCAGGTCCTGGTCGTGACCCACTCGCCCCAGGTCGCCGCGCGCGGCGCCCATCACTGGCGCGTGAGCAAGAGGGAGGCGCGCCGCGGCAAGGCGGCACTTGCCTTGACCGAGGTCGAGGAGCTTGCCGCTTCGGCGCGGCGCGAGGAGATCGCGCGCATGCTCTCCGGCCGGAGGATCACCGAGGAGGCGCGCGCCGCGGCCGACAGCCTGATCGCCGGCAGCCTCAGCTGAGGGGTCGTCATGACGAAACCGTTGCGCGATATCGCGGTCGAGGAGCTCTCGAAAAGCCAGGCGGAGCGCGAGCTCGAGCATCTCGCGAAGGAGATCGCGCATCACGACGAGCTCTACTATCAGAAGGCGGCGCCCGAAATCTCCGATGCGGCTTACGACGAGCTCGTGCGCCGCAATGCGGCGATCGAGGAGCGCTTCCCCGCTCTCGTGCGGCCCGACAGCCCGCGTCACCGCGTCGGCGCCCCCCCTGCCGCGGGCTTCGCCAAGGTCGTCCATGCCAAGCCGATGCTCTCCTTAAGCAACGCCTTCGCGGAGAGCGAGGCCTACGATTTCATCGCGCGCGTGCGCCGCTTCCTCGGCCTCGCCAAGGACGCCGCGGTCGAGCTGGTGGGCGAGCCCAAGATCGACGGCCTCTCGGTCGCGGCACGCTACGAGGGAGGCCGCCTCGTGCAAGCGGCCACGCGCGGCGACGGCATCACGGGCGAGGACATCACCCGCAATCTGCGCACGATCGAGGACGTGCCGGAGCGCCTCCACGGCCGCCATGTCCCGGCCGTGCTCGAGGTCCGCGGCGAGGTCTATATGACCAAGGCGGATTTCTTGAGATTGAACCGCCAGCAGGAGGCGGGGGGCAAGCCGCCCTTCGCCAATCCGCGCAATGCCGCCGCCGGCTCGCTCCGTCAGCTCGACTACCGCATCACCGCCTCGCGCCGTCTCTCCGCCTTCTTCTACGCGGAAGGCGAGATGAGCGAGCCGATCGCCAAGACCCAGTGGGATTACCTCGCAGCACTCCGCCGCCTCGGCTTCGCGACCAACCCGCTCGCGCGCCTCTGCCCCTCGATCGAGGAGGCATTGGCGCTTTACCGGGAGATCGCCGAAGAGCGCGCCGGCCTGCCCTATGACATCGACGGCGTCGTCTACAAGGTCAACCGCTTCGATCTTCAGGAGCGGCTCGGCATGGTGAGCCGCGCCCCGCGCTGGGCGCTCGCGCACAAGTTTCCGGCCGAGCAGGCAGAGACCCGCCTCAAGAAGATCATCGTGCAGGTGGGCCGCACCGGCGCCTTGACCCCCGTGGCCGAGCTCGAGCCCGTGACCGTGGGCGGCGTCGTCGTCTCGCGCGCCACACTTCACAACGAGGACGAGATCGCGCGCAAGGACGTGCGCGAAGGCGATAGCGTGATCGTCCAGCGCGCCGGCGACGTCATTCCGCAAATCGTCGGTGTGGTCGCGGCGAAGCGGCCCAAGGGGGCCAAGCCCTACGCCTTCCCGCACAAATGCCCGGTCTGCGGCAGCCTCGCGCTGCGGGAGCCGGGCGAGGTCGTGCGCCGTTGCATGGGCGGGCTCGTCTGTCCCGCCCAGGCCGCCCTGCGCCTGCGCCACTTCGTCTCGCGCAACGCCTTCGACATCGAGGGGCTGGGCCGGAAGCACATCGAGGCGTTCTTCGCGGACGGTCTGCTCAAGAGCCCCGTCGATATCTTCAAGCTGCATACGCGGCGCCGAGAGATCGAGACGCGCGAGGGCTGGGGGCGGCAGTCGGTGGACAATCTCATGCGCGCCATCGAGGAGCGCCGCAAGATCGCGCTCGAGCGCTTCATCTACGCCCTCGGCATTCCGCAAGTGGGAGAGGCGACCGCACGCCTCTTGGCCAAGAGGTACCGCACGCTCGCGGCTTGGCGCCACGCCATGACGGCCGCCCAGGCGCGCGCGAGCGACGCCTATCTCGAGCTCACCTCGGTCGAGGGCATCGGCCCCGCGGTCGCCGAGGACATCCTCGGCTTCTTCGCCGAGCGCCACAACCGCGAGGTGCTCGAGGCGCTCGCGCGCGAGGTCGAGGTCGAGCCCTTCGTCGCCCCCGCCGCGAGCTCGCCCGTCGCCGGCAAGACGGTGGTCTTCACCGGCAGCCTCGAGCGCATGACGCGGAACGAGGCCAAGGCGCGCGCCGAGGCGCTCGGCGCCAGCGTCGCGGGCTCGGTCTCGAAGAAGACCGATTTCGTGGTGGTAGGGGCGGATGCCGGCTCGAAGGCGGCGAAGGCGCGCGAGCTCGGCGTGAGGATGCTCAGCGAGGAGGAGTGGCTCGCCCTCATCGGAGGATGAGCGCCCGAATTAACTTGTTGATCTTCTGTGCAATGACCGTCATCCCCGCGAAAGCGCCAGTTGGTGCACACATCCTTGCGTCTTTGCGGGGGCGCCGACATCCGGCATTCCCTCACCCTTCCCATCGCTTCGCGATGGGCCCCTTCCCTCTCCCGCAAGCGGGAGAGGGTGGCGAGCGTAGCGAGCCGGGTGAGGGACGGCGGCGGCGCTCGCTTGCCCTGCCGCGGGCACTACTGCGCCGCCTTGTCGAGCACGGCTTGCGGGGTGGAGGAGACGATGCTCGCGTAGGACGGCACGAACTTACCGCCCTCGATCAGCTTGATGAACTCGGGCTTGAGCTTCTCGGCGAGCACCTTGCGGATTTGCGCATGCACGTCGATGTCGCGCCACTCGCCGATGAGCCAGAAGTGGTCGGCGTCCTTGACGTCGCGGCACAGCACGCCGTCCTTCACCTGGGCCGGGGACTTGTGCATCGGATTCTCGTCGGAGTAGTCGAAGGCGTTGAAGAGGCGGATGAACTCGTCCCCCGTCCCCGGCTTCACGCGGAAATCGTAGATATGGAAGAAATGGCCTTCCTTGGCCAGCGGCACGAGCGCCATGGTGCCCTCCCGAAACGGCCGAGCGGTCGAAATTGGAAAGTATGCTGATCATCTCGGCGGGGCAAGCCCGCCTTGCGGAGCCCGGCCCCGCCTCCCGCAGCACCCTTTCGCGTTGCCTTCCCGCGAGATCGTCAGTATACTGCGTATATTGCCAAAGGGACACGGAAGTGGCAGAGTCGCTCTCTCGGAGGCGGCCATGGATGACGCGACAGCGAGGCGCGCGCAGGTGTCGGGCTCCAATCGCCCGCCCGATGGCGGCTTTGCCTGGCCGGAGGAAGGGCTCACGCGCATCCCCGACTGGGTCTATACGAGCCAGGAGATCTACGAGCGCGAGGTCGAGCGCATCTTCCACGGGCGCACCTGGAACTACGTCGGCCTCGAGGCCGAAGTGCCCGAGGCGGGCGACTTCAAGCGCAGCTTCGTCGGCCCCACCCCCGTCATCGTCTCGCGCGACAAGGCGGGTGCGGTCCATGTCTTCGAGAACCGCTGCGCGCACCGGGGTGCGGAGTTCTGCCGCCATCAGCACGGCCATGCCAAGGAATTCGTCTGCCCTTACCACCAATGGACCTACGATCTCGCAGGCCGTCTCATCGGCATCCCCTTCCGCCGCGGCCTCAACAAGGAAGGCGGCATGCCGCGCGACTTCGAGCCCGCGGCGCACAGCCCGCAAGCGCTCGCGGTCGCCACGCACCGCGGGGTGATCTTCGCCTCCTACGCCTCCGACATGGAGAGCCTCGAGGACTATTTGACGCCCGACATCCTCAAGGACTTCGAGGCGACCTTCGATGGCCGCAGGCTCAAGCTGCTCGGCTACTACCGCAACACGCAGCCGGCCAACTGGAAGCTCTACCATGAGAACCTCAAGGACCCCTATCACGCGACGCTGCTGCACACCTACCTCGTCACCTTCGGCCTCTTGGTCGCCGGCAACAAGTCGGCGATGATCGTCGACCCCAAGGGCCGGCACGGCGTCATGGGCTCCGCCAAGAGCGAGGACGGGGCGCAGGTCGACGACGCGAGCAAGCGCGAGATGCGCACCTTCCACGAGAACATGAAGCTCAACGACCCGCGCATCCTCGACTATGTGAAGGAATTCGCCTCGCCCTGGTCCGTCACCATGATGACGATCTGGCCGAACCTCATCGTGCAGCGCGAGCTCAATACGCTCGGCACGCGCCAGATCGTGCCGCACGGACCCGGCGAGTTCACCATGATTTGGACCATGTTCGGCTACGAGGGCGACGACGAGGCGATGACGCGCCACCGTCTGCGCCAAGGCAATCTCATGGGCCCGGCCGGCTTCCTCGGGCTCGAGGACAACGAGGCGATGAAGTTCGTGCAGGACGGCATCCGCAAGTCGGCCGAAGAGAAGGCGGGCCTCCTCGAGCTCGGCGGCCGCGAGGAAGGCAGCTCCGAGACGCTCATCACCGAGGCCGCGATCCGCTCGATGTACCGGTATTGGCGCGACGTGATGGGCCTCTGATGGAAACGGCACCGCTCCGCCTGAAGGGCTTTCCCCGCGGGGCCGTGGCCCAGGCGCCCTTCCGCGAGCTGCGTCGCGAGATCGAGGAGTTCCACGCCGAATATTGCTACGTGCTCGACAACAACGAGATCGAGGCCTGGCCGCAGTTCTTCGCCGACGACGCCGTCTACCGCATCACCGCGCGCGAGAACGTGGAGGCGGACCTCCCGGTCGGCCTCGTCTATTGCGAAGGCCTCGCCATGATCAAGGACCGCGCATTCGCCATCGCGCACACGGCGATGTTCGATCCGCGCTATCTCCAGCACATGGTCTCAAACATCCGCGTCACCGCCGCGAGCCCGTCGGGCGAGGTCTCGGCCGAGGCCAACTACCTCGTGCTGCAGACGCTCATCGACGAGGACACCCGCATGCTCCAGGCCGGCCGCTACTTCGACCGCTTCGTGCGCAGCGGCGACCGCCTCCTCCTCAAGGAGCGCCACTGCGTCTACGACACGCTCAGGATCGACAACTCGCTCGTCTATCCCGTGTAAATAATCTTTGCGCAAGCGTTGCGGCCAGAGCGTTAGGTAATGGGTAAGTTTCACCCCATCCTTCGAGACGGGCCTTCGGCCCTCCTCAGGATGAGGTGAAACCCTAACCAAGGCGTCCTCATCCTGAGGAGCGTCGCACTTGCGACGCGTCTCGAAGGATGAGGATTTTGCCAAACTGACCCAATACCGGGCGTCACGTCCCTTTGCCCGAATCGATCGCGGCGAGTACTTTCGGCGGCGACATCGGCAATTCGGTCAAACGCCGGCCGATCGCGCGGTCGATCGCGTTGGCGATGGCCGCCATCGGCGGAACAATATTGACCTCGCCGACGCCCTTGGCGCCATAGGGATGGCTGGGGTTCGGCACCTCGACCAGCACCGCTTCGATCATCGGCAGATCGGAGGCGACGGGAATGCGATAGTCCAGGAAGCCTGGATTGTCGAGGCGCCCCTGCGGGGTGTAGATGTACTCCTCATTCAAGGCCCAGCCGATGCCCTGCGTGACTCCACCCTGGATCTGCCCCTCGACATAGCTCGGGTGGATGGCACGGCCGACGTCCTGGGCGGCGACGAAACGCAGCACCGTCACCTTGCCGGTCTCGGGATCGACCTCGACGTCGCAGAACTGGGTGGCGAAGCCGGGGGCTACGCCGCCGGGGTTCACCGCCGCCGCGGCACCGATCGGCCCCCCGGTCAGCCCGCGCTTGGCTGCGATCTCCTTGAGCGACAGCGGTGCGAAATCGCCGACGTTGCTGCTCGCCGGCCTGGCGTGGCCGTCCTCCCAGATGACACCCTCGGCGTCGACCTTCCAGGTCATTGCCGCCCGGGCGCACAGCTCGTTGATCACCTTCTTGGTGGCCTCGACCACGGCAATGCCGGTTGCGAAGGTGACGCGCGAGCCGCCGGTCAGATGCGTATAGCCCACCGACGCGGTGTCGGCGACGATTGGGCGCACCTGGTTGTAGTCGATGCCGAGCGTCTCGGCCGCCATGATCGCCATCGAGGCGCGCGAGCCGCCGATGTCGGGGCTGCCGGTCGCGACGACCACGGTACCGTCCTCGTTGACGTGCACGGTCGCACTCGATTCGCCGCCGGCATTGAACCAATAGCCGGAGGCGACGCCGCGTCCCTGGTTCTTCTTGAGCGGCGCCTTGTAGCCTGGATGGTTGAGAATCGCCTCGATGGTTTCCGCGTACCCGTTGTGGGCGAGCTTGGGCCCGTAAAGCATCTGCGTGCCCGCCCTGGCCGCGTTCTTCAGCCGCATTTGCAGCGGATCCATGCCGATCTTCTGCGCCACAACATCGAGCACGCTCTCCACCGCGAAAGCCGAGATCGGCGAGCCTGGCGCGCGGTAGGCAGCCACCTTCGGCCGGTTGCACACCACGTCGTAGCCGACCGAGCGCGCGTTCGGGATGTCATAGGGCGAGAAGGCGCACATGCAGCCGTTCATCACCGGAGAGCCGGGGAATGCGCCGGCCTGGTACTTGAACACTCCGTCGGCGGCGACGATCTTGCCGTCCTTCTTGACGCCGATCTTCACCGTCATGGCGGAGCCGGAGGTCGGGCCCGAGGCCCTGAACACGTCCTCGCGGCTCATCACGATCTTTACCGGAGAGCCCGATTTCCGGGCGAGCATGGTCGCCACGGGCTCGATGTAGACCACGGTCTTGCCGCCGAAGCCGCCCCCGATCTCAGCAGGGTATACGCGCAAGTCTCCGATTTTCATGCCGAGCAGCTGTGCAGTCAGTGCGCGCACCACGAAATGTCCCTGGCTCGAGCTCCAGAGCTCGCCCTGACCGTCGGCGTCGAAACGGGCGACACAGCCATGCGGCTCGATATACGCCTGATGCACCGGCGCGGTCTTGAACTTCATCTCGACGATCACATCAGCTGCAGCGAAGCCGGCTTCCAGGTCGCCCAGCTTGTACTCGATCCGCTTCGAGATGTTGGAAGGCTTGGTCGGCGCCGGATCAACGCCCCGCGTGATCATGTCGGGGAACAAGAGCGGCGCCTCCGGCCTCATCGCCTCGTCGACGTCGATGACGTGCGGCAGCACCTCGTAGTCGACCGAGATGCGCGAAAGCGCCTCGTCCGCGACGGCCTTGCTGATTGCCGCCACGGCGGCTACGGCGTGGCCCTCGTAGAGCACTTTCTCGCGCGCCATGATGTTGCGTGTCATGTGCCAGAAATTCATCGCGACACGCTCCGGGCCGACATACTCGAATTTCTGCTCGGGGAAGTCCGCGGACGTCACCACCGCCTTGACGCCGGGCAGCGCTGCCGCCTTCGAGGTGTCGATCGACCGGATGCGCGCATGCGCGTGGGGAGAGCGCAGGATCGCGCCGACCAGCATGCCCGGCATCGCGAGGTCCGCACCGAAGAGCGCACGCCCCGTCACCTTCGGCACTCCGTCCGGGCGAATCGGCCGGGTTCCAACCCACTTGAACTGCTGTGCTACGTCGTTCATGGCTACCTCGCCTGAGAATCCGTTTTCTTTCCGGCGAACGTCTTGTTGGCCTCACGCCCCTCGCAACTCGGCCGCGGCGTCGAGGACGGCGCGGACCACCTTGTCATAGCCTGTGCAGCGGCAAAGATTTCCGGCCAGCCAGTATCGCGTCTCGGTCTCGGACGGGTTCGGATTGCGGTCGAGAAGTGCCTTCGCCGCGACCAGCAGGCCCGGTGTGCAGAAGCCGCATTGCAGTGCTGCGTGCTCCAGGAACTTTTGCTGCAACGGGTGGAGCTTGCTGCCGCGTGCCAGGCCTTCGATCGTCTCGATCGTGTGACCCTCGGCCTCGACCGCAAGCATGAGGCACGAGCAGACGACGCGGCCGTCGACGATCACGCTGCAGGCGCCGCAATCGCCCGAGCTGCACCCTTCCTTGCTGCCCGTCAGGTCGAGCTCGTCGCGCAGCGCGTCCAGGAGGGTCTGCTGCGGCTCGCACAGGAATTCGGCGGGCTCCCCGTTGATCGTCGCTGATACGTGATGCTTGCTCATCGCTGCTCCCCCGCGCGCTCGAATGCAATGGTAGCCGCCCGCCGTACCAGGACACCGGCAATTTTGGTCCGGAATTCGATCGTCCCGCGCTTGTCGTCGATGGGCTTGCAGGCGCGGCGCGCCGCCCCGTCGAGCATTGCCAACACCTTTTCGTCGAGCTTATGCCCGACGAGAGCGGCGGCGGCTTCGGGAACGAGGATGGGCGTCGGTGCCACGGCGCCCAGGGCCACCCATGCCTCGCTACAGGCACCGCCCCGGTCGAGTGTTATATTGACCCCGGCGCCGACCACGGCGATGTCCATCTCGGTCCGCGGAATGAAGCGCAGATAGGCATCCGCCGACCGCGGCGGCCGTTTGGGCAGGTGAAATTCGACGATCAATTCGTCCCGGGTCAGGCATGTGCGCCCCGGACCCGTGACGATGTCCTCCACTGGAACCTCGCGCCGCCCTTTGGTACCCGCCACAATGCAAGTCGCGCGCGCGACGATCAGCGCCGGGACGCTGTCCGCTGCCGGGGAGGCGTTACAGAGATTGCCGGCAAGCGACGCCCGGCCCTGTATCTGGGTCGAGCCGATCAAGTTGGCGGCCTCGACCACTCCCGGCCAAGCCTTCTTGAGGCTTTCGCATTCGCCGATCATGGCACCCGGCGTTGCCGCACCGATCACGAAACCGCCATCCGTCTCGCGAATGCCGATCATACCGGGGATCTTCTTCGTATCGACGATCAAATCCGGCTTGGTTCGACCCGAGCGAAGCTGAACGAGCAGATCGGTCCCTCCGGACAGGAGCTTCGCGGTACCGGAGGCGCCGGACAGGATGCGGATGGCCTCCTCGACCGTCGACGGGGCTGTATAGTCGAGCATGGGCATCGTCTCTCCCTAATTCGCGCGACCGCGCCGCCCGGTTCGAGCCATCTCGCTCGAATGAGCCGAGAGGAACACTAGTCTACCGCCGATCGGGGGTCGAGGGCGAAGTGTAAAAAAGTCATATCTCATGCGATCTCGCGCCTTGATCGAGCGGGGATCAGGGGCTCGCGTGGGTCCCTGTTTTGTCGTCGCACCCTGCCACCGCGAAGGGGCAAGCGCGCGGTTGAAATCCATCAGCGGACTTCGAGATCCATCCAAGTCTCGAAGCAGTGATTCTTGGACAGCGCCATGACGCCGATCGTTGCGCGGCAGCCAATTCCGCGCTCGGGGCCGAAGACGTCGGCGAAGAGATCGGTGAGGCCGCTTGAAACGAGATTGGGGTCCGTGAAGCCCGGCGCGCACACGACGAAGTTCAAGCTGCGGGCGAGTGCCACGACATTGTCGAGGTCGCCGATGGCCTGCTTGATGCCCGCGAGGCAGTTGATCCCGGTTTGCCGGGCCGCCGCATAGGCCTGCTCGACCGTGACCTCGGCCCCGACGCGGCCGGGGTGGAGCGCTCGGCCGTCCGGCAGGTCCGGGACGTGGCCGGAGAGGATGAGGAGGCTTCCCGACCGATGGAACGGCTTCATCTTTCCGTAGTTGGCGCCGTAGTAGGTGTCGGCACTGAAATTCGGCAAGACGATGCCCATATCCTTGAGCTTCTTCTCGATCTGCATGGCGGTCCTCCATCCGTGGCAAGTAACTCGAACTCTCCGGCCAAGCGCGCCGTCGACGGACGCACAACCCGGCACGCTGGTTATGGCGCAGTAGCGCCGAATGCTGCGGGGCGTGCGAGGCTGACCGCCACACGACTATCCAGCGAACCCCGCGAGCGCTTGAAGCGCCGCGTCGATGTCGGCCGCGGTGTGGTCCGCGCTGATCTGAAAGCGAATCTCCTCGTCGCCCCTCGGCACCACCGGATGGTTGAGGCCGGTGGCGAGTATGCCCTCTCGGCGCAGATGCGCGACCAGCGCCGAGGTCCGCGAGCTGTCGCGCAGCATCAACGGCACGACGGGGTGCTCGCCCGGCAGCGTCTCGAGCCTGAGCTTGACGAGCCCGGCCTTGAAGCGCGCGGTCATTGCACGCAAGTGCGCAAGCAGCGCTATGCCCGCCGGGCTGTCCAGGATGTCGATCGCCGCGTGGGCGGCGGCGGCCTCGGCCGGCGTGATCGGGTTGGAATAAATGTAGAACGGCGAGGTTTCGCGCAGGTAGCGGATGACGGCGTCCTCGGCAACGACGTAACCGCCGTTGACGCCGACGGCCTTGCCGAGCGTCCCCACCAAGAGATCGGCCGGGCCGGACGTCGTGTACTCCTCGGTGCCGCGGCCGGTCCTTCCGAACGCGCCAACTCCATGTGAATCGTCAACCAGCACGATCGCATTCTCCGCGAACGCGCCGTCATGGGCGCGTGCCAGCGTCATGATACGGTCGAGCGGCGCGTGGTCGCCACGCATGCTGAAAATGCCGTCGGTCATGATGATCGCGCGCGCGCAGTTTTTGGACGCCGCTTCGAGACGGCGCTCGAGCTCGCCCATGTCGAGGTGTTTGTAGATATGCTTCTCCGCCGGCCGCGCCAACGCGATCGCGTTGATGATGCAATTGTGGTTGAGCTCGTCGCTGATCACCGCCGTCTTGTCGGTGACGAGCGGCGGCACCAGCCCCATGACCGCGGCATAGGCCGAGGAGAACAGCATGGCGGCGGCGCGGCCATGGAAGGCGGCGAGTCGCCGCTCCAAGGCGACGTGCGGCGACCAAGTGCCGCTGATGAAGCGCACCGCTCCCGGGCCGGTGCCGAAGCTTGCCGCTGCCGTCTCCTCCGCGGAAACGACCTCGCTTCGTAGCGCCATGCCGAGATAGCTGTTGGAGTTCATGCGCAGGAACGGCGTGTCGCCCTCACCTTCGATGAGATAGCGCGGCCCGCGGCCTTCCTCCCGGGGAATGAACCCGCGGATCACGCTCTCTTTGCCCTTGAGTCGTCCGCTCTCGGCCATCGCGTCAAGCCGTGCCTCGAGCACTTTCTTGAGACCGTGGGTCGGCATCGGAGCCTCGCTCTTTGGGTCAGCTGCCTTTCGGCGCCCGCACCTTCTCGCTGAGCCGCGCGAGCATGTCCGCCGTCATGGCCGCAAGGTCGAAACGTGGCGAGAAGCCCCAGTCCTCCCGCGCGGCGCTGTCGTCCAGCGAGCGCGGCCACGAGTCGGCGATCGACTGGCGCGCGGGGTCGACCTGATAATCGACCGCGAAGGTCGGGACATGCTTGCGAATCTCCTCGGCAAGCTCGGCGGGCGTGATGCTCATCGCCGTCACATTGTAAGCGTTGCGGTAGCGGAGCCGCGCGGCATCGGCCTCCATCAGCCCGATCATCGCGCGGATCGCGTCCGGCATGTACATCATGTCGAGACGCGTGTCGGGCCCAAGGAAGCAGGTGTAATGCTTGTAGCGCAGCGCCTGATAGAACATCTCGACCGCATAGTCGGTGGTGCCGCCGCCGGGCAGGGCGACGTGGGAGATCAGGCCGGGCAGCCGCAGCCCCCGCGAATCGGCGCCGAAGCGGCCGGCGTAATAGTCGCACAACAATTCGCCCGCGACCTTGGTGACGCCATACATGGTGGTCGGCCGCTGGATCGTCACCTGCGGGGTGCGCTCGCGCGGCGTCGAAGGACCGAAGGCGCCGATCGAGCTCGGAAAGAACACCTGGCAGCGGTACTGTCGGGCGGCCTCAAGCACATTGTAGAGGCCGCCCATGTTGATGCTCCACGCCGCGTGCGGCTTCTCTTCCGCCACGGCGGAAAGCAGTGCTGCGAGGTGATAGACCGTGCCGATGTCATGCCGTCGGATCACTTCGAGGATTTGCTGGGGCTGCGTGCAGTCGAGATGCTCATAGGCGCCTTCGGCCGGACGGTGGAGCGGCATGATGCGCAGATCGGAAGCGAGAACACGCTCGGCACCGTAGTGCTCCCACAACGCCGGCACCAGCTCCGAGCCGATCTGGCCCAGCGCCCCGGTGACCAATATCCGTCGTATGCCCCGCCTCGAGCGGCGATTTCCGGCTCTTCCTGATCTGCTCGCCACCATATGCTCGCGCGACCCTGGCTCTTGCACAGAAATTTTCCACCCTGCCGGCCACGGTATTATGCGTGCGATTTGTGACCGTTCGCCAGCCTCATCGAGCCCGGCCAATGACGGCTTCGCGACCGAATATGAATTTGGCTTTCCTACCGAGTCGGTGCTTTGGCCAGAGGCTCGATCGATTGGACGTGCAGGAAAACGTGATAGCCGGGCCATCAGCTTCCCCGACGGCCGTCGCGCTCCGCCTTGGTCGCCGCTTCCGCCCCGGCCGGCGCGCGGCATGACGTCCGTCATATTCCGATTGAAGCCGCACTCGGCCGCTCAAAGCTCGAAGTAATTCACCAGCACGGCCACGAGGCGCTCGACCAGCTTCTCGAGGTTCTCGCCTGGGGCATAGTCGTGGCGCTCTCCCCGGCGCTCCTCGCCGTGGTAGGGAAATGCCTTGAACGAAATGCGGCCCCTGTGGATCTGAAAAGTCAGGCGGTATGGCCGGCGGAGACCTTTGGAGGCCACGATCTCGCCCACGACACTTCGTTGCTTGATGTCGAAATGGCTGAGGCGATAGCTCACCCCTGCCTCGGCGCCGAATTTCTCCTTGACCGCGCTGTTGATGCTGGCGAGCACGCCCCAGAGCTCGGCGAACGTCTTCTCGGCATCTATGAAAAGCTCCTGTTCGGTGACGGGCAGCCGCGACTGCTCGGTGCGCACCGCCGCGAGCTTGGCCTTGAAGGCGTCGGCGATGGCCTTGGGATCAATCGGCACTTCCAGCGCTCCTTCCCTGGCCGGCATCACCGGGAGTTTCCGGGTGACGGGATCGCGGGCGTCAACATGCGCTTTCTTCAAGCCGACAGCAAGGCGGACTCGGCTCGGGCGGGCCAGGACGGGCGACGCGGCGGTACAGGTTAGCTCAACGGGTAGAGCGGAATCGGAAATGGCACGCCCACGCTTCATCGAGCTTATCGTCCAGGCTATCCATCCCGCGATATTTGGGCGGATGGGGCGTCCATCAGGGAGATGTCGGCTGATAACTATTTTTTTACAATTACGAGGTTAAGCTGCGAGCATCGGTATTTAGCAGTACCCACACTGGCACCGATTTCCGGGCGGGTCGGGCATGGAAGCATTGCGTTCCCAATTTCTCGGGCTGACGATCGAGGCCGTGATCACGCAGCTTCGCGTCGGCGTCATCGTCGTCGACGAGAATGCAATCGTGCGCTGGGTCAACCCGGCCTTGTGCGATTTGCTCGGCACTGCCGCGAATTATATTGTCGGCACGCCTGTCACCGGATTGCTGACACCATTCTCCCGTGCGGCATTCGAGTCGGCGTTCTCTAGGCGAAAGGCGGGCGATAGCGCACCCTACGAGCTCACGGCGCTGCGTCCGGACGGCACGAGCGTCCACGTCAGCATGCTGCCGTCCCCGATCTACGACGAAGCGGGCCGGTTTCTTGGCTCCTTCGCCGTCGTGAACGACCGCTCCGACGTGAAGCGGCTGAAGGACCAGCTCTCGATCGCCAGCCAGATTGTCGAGAATAGCGGCACCATCGTATACCGGGCGCGCCTCACCTCCGACTTTCCCATCGAATATGTCTCGCGCAACGTCAAAAGATGTGGCTTTCGCTATCGCGACCTCGCCGATGGCCGGACCAGACTCGCGGACATCGTGATCCCGGAGGACTATCCGCGCGTCATAGCCGAGCTGGAGCGGCACATCGCAAGTGGCAACCAGGCGCTCACCCAGCGCTACCGCGTCAAGACAGCGAGCGGGCAGGTCCGCTGGGTCGAGGATCGGGTCACCGTGCGCATGTCCGATGCCGGGGGCGCGCGTTATCTCGAGGGCGTGTTGACCGACGTGACCATCCAAGTGCAGGCGGAGGAGGAGCGGCATCTGACCCTCGTGCAGGCTGTGCAATCGCTCGCCAGGACGATCGAGAAACGAGACGCCTACACCGCCGGACATCAGCGCCAGGTCGCCAACCTGTCCGTCGAGATCGGGCGGCGGCTCCGGCTGGACGGCGAGAAGCTCGAGGGATTGTACCTCGGCGCCCTGGTCCATGACGTGGGAAAGGTCGCGGTTCCTGCGGAGCTTCTCACCAAGCCCACAGCCTTGAGCGAAGCCGAGTTCGCCGTCCTGCGATCGCATCCCGTCATTGGACGGGACATCCTTGAGGGCATCACACTCCCCTGGCCGATCGCCGCAATGGTCGGGCAGCACCATGAGCATCTCGACGGGTCGGGGTATCCGCTTGGATTGAAGGGCGACGAGATCATCCAGGAAGCGCGGATCATCGCCGTCGCGGACGTGCTCGAGGCGATGTCGGAGCACCGCCCCTACCGCCGCGCCGGGAAGTTCGAAGCCGCGCTCGCCGAGTTGGCAAACCGACGGGGCTCGCAGTTCGACCCCGTCGTGGTAGACACCTGCCTCGCGATCGCGCAAGAGCATTCGAATGACGCGGCTCAGCTATGGCCGGCGCTCGAGCGCGACACAACTCGACATTAACCATCACCGACATCGCCCTGGCTATGTGCAAGGCAAAGGGGGGCCAGAACCCGAGCGGAAGGACCTGCGTAATCCGTTCTCGGTCATGGCGCGCACATTCAAGCTTTGGGAGGGGATCGTCGTCAGGGCTCAGCCTGAAACGGAGCCGGCCAAGTCGTCCGTATTTATCGAAAAAGCCAATTAAAACAACGTCTTCCCTATTGACGCCCCCCTCGGCAATGGCCAAACTACGGGCGAGGCACTTGCTTCGCGGGCGACGCCGCGTCCCTCCCCTGGAGGAGCCGAGTTATGCGCCTACGCATTCTTGGCATCATTGGCAGGCTCCTGATCCTCTCGGCCCTCGCCGCCGCCGCCGCCGAAGTATATGGCTCCGTCGAGCGGAGCGCCTATCACGTCATCGCCGCGAGCGAGCTGTTGTCCCAGCTAAGCCCGGGCAGCCTCGCCTTCCTCCACAACAACCTGCCGCCGGCGTTGTGGGACAACGTCCTTGAGCCCCTCCTCCGTTTCCCGGTGTGGCTCCTGCTCGGCGCGCCGGGTGCCCTCATGGAGTATCTCCATGATGTGCACCATGCACGCTCGCATCGGCATATCGCTTAAAGGGCGTCGTGACGCCGTACCGGAGATCCTCAGCTAAAATAGCCGACTGAGTATGAAATCTGGCTTTCGCGCTCGGTTGCCCTTTTCCGGCTATCGGCACTTGGCCGACGTCCTTCTTGGCTGCGCGTGCGGGTCGCGTCAGATCACCTCTTTGGTCTTGTCGTCCGTCTCTCCGTAGCGACGCATCGTGGCCGGTTTCGTGCCGGCGTAGAGCTTCTCGATCCCGGGAGCGATCTTGGCGTTTTCGCGCTCGAACAGGCTGTTGCCCTCGAGATCGCTCTCAACGATGAATGGCCCAAAGTTCTCCACCTCGAGCACCCATACCGCTTGTGCGAGGCCAAGTTCCTCGAGCCAAAACACGTCGACCACCCGCTTAATGCCCCGGCCGAGAAGAGCACCCGTTCCGTACCCGACTGTCGTCAGATAGATGGCCTTGTTCGGCACGAAATACAGGCGGTAATGCTCGGCGCTCATGCCGCCTTTGCCGATGATGATGTTGCAACCCGATAATTTGAACCAGCCGTCCAACCATGTGGCGAACCGGAACGAGGCCGTCGCGGTGACGGCCCCGACGGTATAGCTCTTATCTGTGGCGGTCTCTGCGGCATAGGGAAACGGGGGACGCCCGCCATATACCTTGTCTACGGTATAGGTGCCGTCGGCATTGACCCTCGCCGCCGGGGAGCAATGAAAGTTCACGCGCCCGAGCATTTCTTTGGGAGCGGGCATCCCGGCGCCGTCCTCGATCGCCCGCTTGTAAGCACCTTCGCGCGCCGTGAAGACACGGCCCGTCAGGTAGACAACCGTGCCGAGCTCGAGCTGACGGAGATCATCGGTGCGGGCCGGAAGATCGAGGCGGACTGTCTTGAGCCTGGTGCTGGCCATATCTGTCACTCCGCTGCCTCGGCGGCGGGCTGTTGCCATTCGACGGTCGCCCGACGCATATAATCCGTGAACCACATGGGGTCGGTGCGGAATACGGCCTTCCCCTCGGCGTCGATGCGCGCGCACGCCCGTCGCGAGGACAGGCAGAACATGTGCACGCTCATCGGCATGGCACCGGTGTGGCAGTACCCGACCTCGATATGGCAGTCGATGACCATCGAGCTTCCCATGAAACCCATGGCGCCCATGCCGATATTGTTGCCGAGCTCCTTGAGCTCCTCCTCGATCGCGGCGATCTTCGGATCCGGGTTGCGCGATCCGACGACACGCAGGCAGGCCGCCTGCTTGCCGAGCACCATGGAGATGTCTTTGGAGCCGCCGAGACCGATACCGACGATCGCCGGCTGACAGGCAAGGCCGCGCTTGCCGAAAGCGATCAGCGTGTCCAGGAAGAAGCGCTTGATGCCGCCGATGCCGTCGGCGGGGAACAGCATGCGGTAGTCGGTGCCGAACAGGCCCCCCTTGTGCACTGTCGTGAGCTCGATCCAGTCGGCGTCGGGGTGAAAGGCGTACTCGATCTCCGGAGCACCGATGCCGCAATTGTTGTTGTGGTCGGTGCGCCACAGCGGATGAACGCGATTGGGGCGCAGCGGGACGCTGGAGGTTGCATGCGCGGTCGCCCGCCGCAGCGCTGCCTCGAGCGCGACCGGCCCGCCCTCGATACGCGCTTCGTTGCCGATTTTGACGTACCAGCGCGGCACGCCGGTATCGCCGCACATGGGACGCCGGTCCTCTTTTGCGGCCTCGTAGTTTTCGAGCATTGCCTGGAGCACGAACGCCGACAGCTCCCCCTTTTCAGTATCAGCACATTGACGCACGCCCTCGAGATAATCGTCCGGTATCTCGATTGCGGCCTTTGCCATCAGGTCCTCGGCGACGCGTTCAACCGACGATAAGGGAATCATTGCAGCCTCCATTCTACTCGGCCGCCACTTGATCTTTGAGCAGTGTTTCGCCGGGCTTGACGTGGGTGAACTGAACCGGCTCGTCAGTGATCTCCAGTGTGCCGGCCTTCTGTCGCACCACTGTGAAACGCGAGGTGTGAAGGTCGCCCGGTTCGGGGAAATCGGAGCGAAAGTGCGCCCCCCGCGAATTTTCCCGGCGCTTCGCTGCCAGCGCAATCACCCGACTCGCCTCGCAGAGAGAGCGCAGATTGAGCCAGTCGTGCCACGTCAGATTGAAAGCTCGATCATCATCAGGAACACCGGTGGCCAGGAGTTCCGCTTCAATGCTCGCGAGCTTCTTGAGAGCTCGATCGAGCCCGCTCGCGTCGCGGACGACGCCGACATCCTCCCACATGAGATCGAGCAGCTGTTCGCGCAGGCGGTTCACGTTTCCAGGCTTCTGCGTGAAAGGATGCGCCGCCCGCGCCTGTTCCGCGTGCAGGATGTCCTCGTCGGGAGGGCGGTGGCCGCCTTCCGTCTCCAGCCACCTTGGCATCACGTCGCCGGCGATCCCGCCGAATACCGTCGAATTGGCGACCCCGTTGCCACCGAGCCTGTTCGCCCCATGCATGCCGCTGGCATCTTCCCCCGCGACGAAGAGGCCCGGAAGCTCCGTCGACGTGTCAGGCTTGCACACGAGCCCGCCCATGAGGTAATGCGCGGTCGGCACGACCTCGACGAGGCCCCCGGCGAGATCGAAGCCGCAGTCGCGGCAGCGCTCCACCATTCCCTTGAATTCTTTGGCGACCTTCTCGGGTCCAAGGTGGCTCATTGCGATGTACACGCCGCCATTCGGCGTGGTGCGCCCGGCCTTCATCTCGGCATAGATCGATCGGCTGACCACATCGCGCGTGGCGCGCTCGAGCTTCGGGTCATACGCTTCCATGAAGCGTCGTCTCGAACCATTGAGCAGATATCCGCCCGCCCCGCGCAGACCCTCCTCCAAGACCGTACCCGTCATGCGCGTCTCTCGGCCCGCAAGCAGCCCGGTCGGGTGGAATTGCACCATCTCCATGTCGCGCAACGGCAATCCGGCGCGCAATGCCATCGCGATCCCGTCCATGCTCTTGTCGCCGGAAGGCGTATGATAGCGGTACATGGTCGGCCCGCCGCCGGTCGCCAGCAGCACGGCCCTTGCCTCGACGAAGCGCAATTCGCCGGTTCTCACGTCGATCAGCAGCACGCCGGAGAGCGATCCTCCGTCCTTTGCGGGAATGAGAGCAAGCGCCCGATGCTCTTCCAGACGGCGCACGCCCGGGCGTGCCCACACCTGTTCCATAAGCCGGTTGATGATCTCGATACCGGTCAGGTCGCCTTTGTGCACCGTCCGATCGAAGGTCTGGCCCGCGAATGCCTTGCCGTGCAAGGTCCCGTCCGGATTGCGATCGAAGAAGCAACCGATCTCGTTCTCGAGCTCGCGGACGCGCTCGACGGCCTTGCTGACGAGCGTCCAGGCGAGCTCCTGGTGAGGCAGCCACTTGCCGCCTTCGATGGTGTCCATGAAGTGGCGCTCTATCGAATCGCCCTTGTGCAGCGCCACGTTGTAGCCGCCCTGGACCATGCGGGTGCAGCCGCATTTGCCGAGCAAGCCCTTGGTTGCGATCGTGACGTCCAATGTCGGGTTCGCCGCGTGCGAATGCAGCGCTGCAAACAGCCCCGCGCCGCCGGAGCCGAGGATCAATATATCGGTTCTGAGACGCTCGAGTCTCATGGCCGGTCCTCAGAACACTCTCACGAGGAATATCGATGTCACGATCACCGAAATTCCGATCGCCAAGGTCGCGAGCTGCTTCTGCCATCCCGGCCACGGCAAGTTCTCGATCAGCAGCAGACGCAAGCCTCCCAAGAGATGAACCGCAAGGAGGAATACGAGACCGCTTTCGGCAAGCTTCACGACCGGCCGGTCGGTCCAGCGCAGAAAGCCCTCCAGCTGCGCTTCACCGTTTATCGCGAGGCCGAGAGCGAGGAAATGCACGGGCAGGAAAACGGCCAGTCCCAGTCCGGAGAGTCGGTGAACGAGTGCGGCCAGCCAAAGCAGGTTCCTGCGATGATCGAGCGTACGGGCCGTGCGCGCAATCATGGCGACACCACCGCAGCGACCGCGCCGAGGCCGAGCGCGCCGAGCAAGAGAGCAAAGCCCATTGCCGAGACGCCGGCAGCGCGATCTTTGAGCGGAGACCACTCCGTCAAAATGTTGCGGATGCCGATCGAGGCATGGCTCGACGCGGCGAGGACGAAGGTTCCGTAGAAGAGAGCCCAGGCGACACTGCCGCGCGTACGAGACAGGATGTCGGCGGCTGTCAGTCCTTGGCGGGTTGCGTAGAAAATGAGCGCCAGATGCAGCATGATCATCGGGACCATGACGGCGGCGGTCAGCCGCTGCCAGAGATAGAGGCGGACGTTCATGCCTTGATCTCACCCTTGATGAAGGCCCGCATCGTTCGGCGCTTGAGACCCGCTATCGCTGCGGTCGGATTGAGGGACATGGGGCAATACTCCTGGCAAGACTGAAGTGAATGACAGGAATGGCAGCCGCCCTTCACGGCCACCGCCTGAAGACGCTCTGGATTCTTGCCGTCCCGGACGTCGTTCACGAGAGTCCAGGCACGATTGAGTTGCGCGGGTCCGAGATAATCCGGATTCCAGCGCACGCTGTCGCAAGCGGCATAACAGATTGCGCAGTTTATGCACTCGATCGCCAGATCGGCGGCGATGCGCGCTTCGCTGTCGGACTTGATCCGCTCGATTGCATCATGCCTCGTCTTCGAAGGTGCGAAGACCCCCTTTGCCTGCTGCCATTTTTCAAAGAAGACACGCATGTCGGCGGCAAGGTCCTTGATCACGGGCAGGTTTTCGAGCGGTCCAATCTCGAGCCGGCCACCCTTGACGACCTTCGCTACGATCGTGCGACAGGTCCACCTCGGCCCGCCGTTGACCGTCATGGCGCAGGAGCCGCACATGCCGACGCGGCAGGCAAAGCGATATGATAGCGTCGGGTCGACGTTGCGCTGAACCCAGGTGACGACATCCAGCACGGTCTGGTTCGCATGCATCGGAACCTTGTAGGTTTCGTAGCTGCCGCTTTGCGCGCCGCGCCACAAAGATACCGTCAATTCGGATTCCGTGTTGGACATGAGCTCCCGTCGCTTTGAATATCCGTCTCCCGTACGGCTCGCCAGCAAAGTTTAGCAAGCGCGCCCCGTCAGAAATAGCGAATAAGACTGAACATGATTTTCATCTTTTCTTATGAAAGGGCGGCTGTCGGCCGCCCGGCGTTTCTCGGCGGACGCTCAGGCCCCCGCCCGTTGCCGCGACCATGGGCTTTCCGCGCTTTGCGACGAACATCGGCTGGGGGCCTGCTGCGGCGGCGAGCGCTCTAAGCTCCGCCAACAGCGCCTCCGCGAGCCCTGCCTTGGGATGCTCCGGTGTGTGCACGAGACCCACAACGCGATGGACCGGCGGTCCGTCGAAAGCCACTCTCTGCACCGGAAGATCGAAAGACGCCCCGATAACGCGAAGCGGCACGATCGAGACGCCGAGGCCGTAGTGGACCATGGTCGTTATGGCCTCCAGCGTATCGAGTATCATCGTCTCGTTGACCCGCAACCGGCGCTGCTTGAGGAGGCGGTCGATGAGCCGGCCAACCCACGCCACGCGCGTGTAGCGTATGAACGGGTAGGCAGCGATCAGCTCCTCTGCGGATAGAGCCGGCGCATCGATCGGCGCGATCAAGATCAGGGGTTCGCGGGCGAAAGGCGACCACTCGAGACCTGATCGGTTCTCGAGCAACTCGCTCACGATGGCGGCATCGAGAATGCCCCGCCGCAGCCGCTCGACAAGGTCCGCCGAAAGACCCATGGCAAGCTCGATATGCAGCCGAGGATACTTGGCTCTGAGTGCTATCAGCGCCTTGGGCATGATGCCGGTGATCACACTGGGCACGACACCGAGGCGCAGATGACCCCCGATGGCTTCCTCTCCGGCCTCTTGAAACAGGCGATCGTAAGCCAAAACGGCTTCCGCGGCTTTCGAGACGAAGGCTCGACCCGCGTCATTGAGAACCGGAGGGCGCTTCGAGCGGTCGAACAACGTCAGGCCGAGGCGGTCTTCGAGCGCCTTCATTTGCATGGTCACCGCTGATTGGGTCCGCTGGACCGCCCTGGCCGCGGCGGCAAACGATCCCGTCTCGGCAATCGCCAGGAACGTCTTGACATCGCGTATCGACAACGCGTGCACTCCCCGGTATTCGTCTCCACGCTTCCAGCGACAAAGTGCGGCTTCTAACAGCGCACCATCCAATTCCCTAGGCGGTCACTCTCTCCATTGAAATTTTTCTGAAGTTATTGTTCATCCATTTTCATTTTGGTTCAAGTATTTTGCGCCGTACAGGAATGGAACGCTTGTGCGGAATCGCGCATGATTTCCATAAGCCGCGCGATGGCCTCGGCGGTGTGCCCCCGTGCCGGCTCGACCGCGTCGCGGAGCATCCTCGGCCGCCACCCGGGATTTGGCGAGGGGCAGCGGCGACGCCATCGGCCATCGGGAAGGCGCGAGCCGTGGTTCCCCGTGTCCTGACCCATGAGCGAAGGCTAGAGCACCCGGCGTAGCAATATGACGGCATCGTCGATCGCCGCGCGGGCGGGGCAACCCGTTCCAGGTCGGTCCGTCAGCGATGCAGCTCCTGGATCGCCGCCTTGAGCGTCTCGCGGTCGCCCGGCGTGCGGATCGGCATCCCCCACTCGAGCGCGGTGGCGACCCCGCCGTAGCGCTTGCGCAGCTTGCCGGGGATCTCGTCGTGCGTGCCGATCACCGCGATCGTGTCGAGCATCTCGTCGCTGATCCGCTCCGGCATCTCCTCCCAGCGCTTCTGCACCGAGCACTCGTGGAGCTCGTCCACGAGCCCGCCCCACCCGTGGTGGCGGAACACCTCGGCGTACGTGCGCGTCGAGGCGTAGAAGGCGACGCGCGCGCGGACGTCGCGGATCCGCTCCTCGACGGCCGCCCTTGTCGCCCCGGTCGCGATGAGCGGGCTCGGGACGATGTCGAACCCGGTGAGGTCGCGCCCGGCCTTCGCCGCGCCCTCGCGGATCGCGGGGAGCATGACCTCGGAGATGTACTTCGTCGTGCAGATCGGGTGCGGGCGCAGCCCCTGGCACAGCTCGCCGGCCAGGCGGCACATGCCCTTGTTCACCGCTGCGATCTGCATCGGGATGTCCGGGTAGTCGATCGGTCCGGGATCGAACAGCGGCACCATTAGCGACAGGTTGTAGTGCTCGCTGTGGAAGTCGAGCGGCACGCGATTCTGCCACGAGTTCCACACCGCGCGCACGGCGAGGATGTAGTCGCGCATGCGCGGCAGCGGCGCCGCCCAGGGCATGCCGTAGCGCCGCTCGATGTGGCCCTTCACCTGCGGCCCAAGGCCGAGCACGAAGCGTCCCTTCGAGGTCGCCTGCAGGTCCCACGCGATCATCGCCGTCGCCGTCGGGCTACGTGGAAACGCGATCAAGACCGCGGTCGTGAGCCGCACCCGCTCGGTGCTCGTGGCCGCGAGCAGCAGCGGCGCGCACGGATCGTTCTTCGTCTCGCCGCTGGCGATGCCGTCGTAGCCGATCTCCTCGGCCTCGCGCGCCATCGCGGGGACCTGCAGGAGGTCGAGCCGCAGCGACGCGTCGCGCAGCCCGGGATCGACCTTGCCGATGGGAAGCAGCGTCTCGGATCTCATCTCTCTCCTCCGTCAGGCGGCGGGCGTGCCGGGTGTGGGTGAACGCTTCGCATGCCCGACCAGCCGGCCGATCGTGCCCACGATGCCGGAGGGAAAGGTCAGGCAGCAGACCATGACGAGCGAGCCATAGAACAGGATGTCGAGCCCGGGGACCTGACCGCCGAAGGCGGCGCGCAGCCACTCGCCGGCCGGATAGAGCAGCGCGGCGCCGATCACGGGGCCCCAGACCGATCCTATGCCGCCCACGAGCGTGAACAGGATGACCTTGATCGTCACGTCGGGGCCGAAGAACGTGCGCGGGTCGAGGAAGAGCAGGTACTGCGCGTAGATCGTCCCCGCGATCGCGGTGAGCGCGCCGCTGAGCGCCATCGCGGTGACGCGGACGAGGACGGGGTTGATACCCATCGCCTGCGCGGCCGTCTCGTTCTCGCGCACGGCGCGGAACCGGAAGCCGAGCGGCGTGACGTGCACCGTCCACGCGACCGCCTGGCACAGCGCCAGGAACGCGAGGCCCGCGAGGAACGACGCTCGTGCCGACGGGAATTGCAGGCTCGCGAGGCCCGGGGCGCCGGGAGGCAGGCTGATGCCGCGGCTCGCGCCGAGGGGCTCGAACGTCGAGACGAACATCCACGCGATCTCCGCGAACGCGAGCGTGAGCACGGCGAAGGAGAGGCCGCGGATACTGTAGCGCACGCCGCACCACGCGATGACCACGCCGGCCAGCGCGGCGAGAAGCGCGCCGAGGACGAGGCCGAGCCAGGGCGACGTGCCGAAGTGGTAGAAGAGCGCCCCGGACGTGTACGCGCCGATGCCGAAGAAGAGCCCGTGCCCGAACGAGGCCGTACCCGAGAAACCGCCCGCCACGTTCCACGCCGACGCGATGCCTGCGTACATGGCCGTGAGGAATGCGATGTCGAGCCAGTAGCTGCCCAGCCAGAACGGCGCGAGCGCGCCGAGCAGCACGACGAGGCACGCGCCGTACTCGACGCGCGTCATCGGCCGCGCACCATCGCGAGCGTCGCGCGCGGATTGACGACGAGGACCAGGACGAGGAGCGCGTACGGCATGAGGCCGCCGTACGAGCCGGGCAGGTAGAGCAACCCGAGCGTCTCGGACAGCCCGACGACGAGGCCGCCGACGATCGTCCCGAGCATCGTCCGTCCGCCGCCGATGATGACGATCATGAGGGCGACGATCGTGTAGCGGAGGCCCATGTCGGGCGTCATCTTGAAGACGTCGGCGAGCACGGGGCCGACGAAGCCGAGGATCGCCACCCCGATGCCCCACGTCCACGCCTCCACGCGCGTGACCGAGATGCCGACGAGGTGCGCGGCCATCTCGTCCGCGGCGGTGGCGCGGAGACGACGGCCCCAGTCGCTGCGCCGGAGCGCGATCCCGAGCGCCGTGAGGCCGAGCACCGAGACGATGAACGCGACAATGCGGGTGAGCTCGATGCCCACGCCGAGCACCGTCGTGAACCGTCCGGAGAAGACGTTCTCGGCCGTCCGCATGTCGGCGCCGTAGCGCATGAGCAAGAGCGCCTCGATGACGAGCGCCAGGCCCAACAGGACCTGTATGGCGAGCAGGTGGTGCTGGCGCCGGATCGGCCGGATGAGGACCTGGAACAGCGTCCACCCGACGATGGCCATGAGCGGGCCGATCGCGAGCGAAGAGAGCAACGGGTCGACGCCCCAGGAGCGCTGGAGATCGAACGCGAGATACATCGCGACCGCCATCAGTGCCCCGTGCGCGAAGTTGATGATGCCGGTAACACGGTAGATGAGCGTCATCCCGCTCGTGACGAGGGCGAGGATGATCCCGAGCACGATCCCCTGCACGACGCCGGCGACGAAGAGCATGGGCGAGCTCATGCGAAGTATGCCCGCTTCAGGCCGTCCGCCGAGAGCCGGTCCATGCTCTCGGCCATGACGACGCGGCCCTGCCTCAGCACGTAGCCACGGCTGCAGAGGTCGAAGCACAGCTGCACGTTCTGCTCGACGACGACCATGGTCGTTCCCGCCTTTCGGATGCCGAGAAGCACGTCGAGCACGCCATCGACGGCGACGGGGCTCAGGCCAAGCGTCGGCTCGTCCAGCATCAGGATCTTCGGCTCGGCCATCAGCCCGCGGGCGATGACCACGAGCTGCTGCTCGCCGCCGGACAGCGTCCCCGCCTGACGGTGCCGGAGGCGGACGACGAGCGGGAACGTGTCGTACATCTCCGCCAGCCTGGCGCGCCGCCGCGCGCCGCTCCGCAGCCGGAGGCCGCCGAGGAGCAGGTTCTCCTCGACGGTCAAGTCGGCGAACACGTGGCGGCCCTCGGGGACCTGCACCAGTCCGCGGCTCACCCGCCGTCCCGGTGAGTCGGGGCCGATGTCGTCGCCGTCGAAGCTGACGCGCCCGCCGCGGCCCGCGACGAGCCCGGAGATTACACGCAAGAGCGTGCTCTTCCCGGCGTTGTTCGAGCCGAGGACGGCGACGCACTCGCCCCCGTCCACGGCGAGGCTGACGCCGTGGAGGACGACGATCTTGCCGTAGCCTGCGCTCACGGCGTCGAGCTCAAGCAACATCGAGCTTGCTCCGCGTGCCGAAGTACGCCTGGATCACGACGGGATCCGACGCCACCTCATCGAACGTGCCGGAGGCGATGATCCTGCCGGCAGCGAGCACGTGCAGGTGCTCGCACAGGCGCTTGATCACGTCCATCACGTGCTCGACGACGACGATCGCGATCCCGCGGCGGTTGAGCGCGGTGATGCGGTCCATCATGAACTCGGCCTCGGGCAAGGTTAGACCGGCCATGATCTCGTCGAGGAGCAGCATCCGCGGCCGAGCCGCCATGCAGCGGCCGAGCTCGAGCCGGCGCGCCTCGCCGGGTGTTAGGTCCGCGGAAGTCAGCCCCCACGGCAGATCGAGCTCCGCTGAGAGCGCCTTGGCCTGCCGCTTCGCCTCGCGGAGCGACTCCCGGACGAGCGCGGCTGCGGTGAGGACCTCGCCGACCGTGAGTGCTGGCAACAGCTCGAGGATCTGGAAGCTGCGCACGAGGCCGGCGTGCACGAGGCGGTGCGGCGACAGGCGTTCGATCGCGCGACCGTCGAAAGTGATGCGCCCCGCGTCGGGGCGCACAAAGCCCGTTAGTACGTGGAAGAGCGTGGTCTTCCCCCCGCCGTTCGGGCCGATGATCCCGTCGATCCGCCCGCCACCGAGGACGACGTCGAGGCCGTCGAGCGCGCGTACGCCGCCGTACGCCTTGACCACACCCCGCGCCTCGACGACCACGGACACGGCTCGCTATTCGAGCTTGATGTCGACGGTCTTCAGCGCTTCGGGATACACGATCTCCTTGGCGCCGTCCTTCCACTGCACGAACAGCGCGACCGGATCCTTGGGCTTGCCGCTCGGCTCGAACGTGATGCCCTTGGTGAACTGCGGCATGGTCACGCGCTCCGAGGTGGCGGGGATGCGCACCTTCTTCACCGCCTGGGCGATCTCCTCGGGCGCGGTCGCGCCCGAGCGCTCCAGCGCCTCCACGAGGATCCACGCCGCCTGCGCGCCGGCCGCCATCGACTGGTCGACGACGACGTCGGCCTTCTCTTTCCGCGCGGCGACATTGAGCCACTTCACTCCGGGCGTCCGCGCGCCGTTGTCGAACTGCGCGAGCCCGAACGTCCGCCGGCTGAGCGCCGGGCGCGCGATCTTGTCGCCGAGCGTCGACCACATCCGGTCGTCGGTGAAGCTGGCGGAGCCGCCGACCCAGATCGGCTGCTCGGCGTAGGACTGCGCGACACGCGCATTGTGCAGCAGCACGCCGTCCTCGAAGTAGCCGATGGAGACGACGGCGTCGGGATTGAGCTGCTTCAGCCTGAGCACGATCGGCGTGAGGTCCTGTGCCGTCGGCGGGAAGCCGAATACGCCGACGACGGAGATGCCGGCCGCGACCAGCTCCTTCTCCGCCGACTTCGCTGCCGTCTGCCCGTAGTCGTTGTCGGGATAGGTGATCGCGAGCGTCTTGATCGTGGCGCCGTGAATCTTCATGAGCCAGCGGAGGAAGTCCGCGTAGCTCGTCCCGAACTGGCTCGCCGTCATCGAGACCGTCATGAGGCCCTTGTAGTTGCGCTCGAAAAGGCCGTCGTAGGACGCCTGTGTCGAGATCATCCCCACGCCCGCCCGCTCGGTGACCGGCACGGTCGCCTCGGCTTCCGGCGTCGAGTACGGCCCGAGGATGAAGACGGCGCGCTCGCTCTCGATGAGCCGGCGCGCCGCGACCGCCGACGACACGGGCACCGATGCGTTGTCGGCGACCACGAGCTCGATCTTCGCCCCGCCGAGCGACTTGATGCCGCCCGCCGCGTCGACCGTGCCCGCGACGAGTCGCATGCCAAAGAGGTTCGACTGCCCGGCCGCCGCGTTCCGGCCCGAGAGCGGGAGGACCACGCCGACCTT
>DATEQI010000398.1:0-2036 GCA_035272805.1 Alphaproteobacteria bacterium
ATCCTTCGAGACGGCCGCTTCGCGGCCTCCTCAGGATGAGGTGAAACCCAAGCTCCAAGTCCTCATCCTGAGGAGCGTCGCGCTTGCGACGCGTCTCGAAGGATGGGGACTTGGGCAACGTGACCCATTACCGGCAAGTGCTGCCCCGTGACAGCGCGCCCTTGTTGCGGCTACGATGCCGGCCGAGGGGAGGACATTCGCATGGCTACCCGCGACCGCGAACAGCGCCACGGCACCGGCGAGGATCATGGCCATGATCACGCGCAGCAGGAGGTGCCCTCGGATATCGCCCTCAGGGTCAAGGCGCTCGAGTCGCTTCTGATCGAGAAGGGACTCGTCGATCCCGCGGCGCTCGATGCCATCATCGACATGTACGAGCACAAGGTCGGGCCCAGGAACGGCGCCCGCGTGGTGGCGCGCGCCTGGAGCGATCCCGCCTACAAGAAGCGCCTGATGGCGGACGCGAGTGCGGCGATCGCGGAGTTCGGCTATACCGGCCGCCAGGGCGAGCATATGGTCGTCGTCGAGAATACACCCAGGCTTCACAACCTCGTCGTCTGCACGCTGTGCTCCTGCTATCCCTGGACCGTGCTCGGCCTGCCCCCCGTGTGGTACAAGTCGGCACCTTACCGCTCGCGCGCGGTAATCGATCCGCGCGGCGTGCTGCGCGAGCTTGGCCTCGAGCTCGGCGAGGACGTCGAGGTGCGCGTGTGGGATTCGACGTCCGAGATGCGCTATCTCGTGCTGCCGGAGCGCCCGGCGGGAAGCGAGGGCATGGACGAGGCAGCACTCGCCGAGCTTGTCACGCGCGATGCCATGATCGGGGTGGCCAAGCTGACGCTCGGCAAGCGAGGAGACCGGCCATGAACGGCATCCACGACATGGGCGGCATGCACGGCATGGGGGCGATCGAGCACGAGGATCGCGAGCCCGTCTTCCATGCGCCGTGGGAGGCGCGCGTCTTGGCACTCAACCTCGCCATGGGCGCCTGGCACAAATGGAACATCGACGCCACGCGGCACGCGATCGAGCTCATTCCCGCGAGCGAGTACCTGCGCATGAGCTATTACGAGAGATGGATCGCGCGCCTCGTCTCGCTCTCGCTCCAGGCCGGGCTCGTGAGCCGCGCGGAAGTCGAGAGCGGCAGCCCGGACGCCGGCTCCGCCAAGCGCTCGCCCGCACTCGCGCCGAGTGCGGTGCAGCCCATGCTCGGCAGAGGCGCACCCGCGAACCGGGACGTAGCGGTCGCCGCGAGCTTCAAGGCCGGCGACAAGGTGCGCGCCCGGAACATTCATCCCATCGGCCATACAAGGCTGCCGCGCTACGCGCGCGGCCGGCTCGGCACCATCGCGCGCGATCACGGCGTGTACGTCTTCCCCGACAGCCGTGCGCATTTCCTCGGCGAGAATCCGCAGCATCTCTACTCGGTGCGTTTCGCCGCGCGCGAGCTGTGGGGCGAGGCCGCCTCACCACGCGACTCCACCTACCTCGACCTGTGGGACGACTATCTTGAGCGCGCCTAAGCCGCAAGCGACGTCGCGGTACCTCGCCGCGCTTCCGGCACTGCCGCGCGACGAGGCGGGGCCCGTCTTTGCCGAGCCGTGGCAGGCCCAGGCCTTTGCACTCGCCGTCAAGCTCTCGGAGGCGGGGCATTTCACCTGGAAGGAATGGGCTGATACCCTCGGTGCCGAGCTCAAGAGAGCGGAGTACCTTGGCGAGCCCGACGACGGGCGGCAGTATTACCGTCACTGGCTCGCAGCCCTCGAGCGTCTTGCGACGGAGAAGGGTCTCGCCGATCGGGCGAGCCTCTCCGCCCGCAAGGAAGCCTGGGCCGAGGCCTACCGCTCAACGCCGCACGGCAAGCCGGTCGCGCTCAAGGC
Organism: Alphaproteobacteria bacterium; assembly: GCA_035272805.1. GTDB lineage: Bacteria > Pseudomonadota > Alphaproteobacteria > JACZXZ01 > JACZXZ01 > DASPPM01. Next base: position 1,881 of record DATEQI010000398.1, read on the forward strand.
TGAGCGATGAGGACGCGTTACCGGCCTCAGATTCTTCTCGAAAATCACCGCTCGCGGGGATAAATAGGCGGGCGCCGAAAATCTCGTTCGCAGCGACGGGCGCCTCGGACCGGCTCGGATGGGTCCTTCGAGACGCGCGCTCCGCGCGCTCCTCAG
>DATEQI010000399.1:0-7061 GCA_035272805.1 Alphaproteobacteria bacterium
TCGCTCAGACCTTCTCGAAATCGATGCGCTCGTTGACGGGCAGGCCCCGGAGATGGCGGCGCAGGCAGTCGAGGGCCAACTCGACCGCTCCCAGGCGCACCCAGTCGCGGCCGCCGACGATGCGCGCGCGCCGCGAGGCCGTCTCCTCGCCGGTCGCGATCGCGAGCGAGATCGTCCCGCCGAGGTCGATGCGGTCGGCCCCCTCGTCGAGCTCGATCAGCACCGCGAGCGCGTGGCTCGAGCCGGTCTCGCGCAGCTGGGCGCGCGCCACCAGCGCCGCCATCTCGGGCGTGAGTGCTGCGAGCGATGAAAGCTCGTTGAGGCCGACGGCGGCGGCGATCTGGCCCAGATCGCGCGCGACGACGCCGCGGCGAAACACCTTGTCGGCACCCGGGAGATGGGCGATGCGCGCGGCGATCCCGCCGCCCGTGAAGGTCTCGACGACGGAGAGCGAGCCCTCGCGGCTCGCGAGTGCCGCCAGAATGATACCCTCGAGCGTCTCGTCGTCCTCCGCCAGGATGAAATTGCCGAGCCGCCTGCGCACTTCCGCCTGGACGGGCTCAAGTTTGCGCCGGACATCCTCCATGTCGCGGCCGCGCACCGTGAGCTTCGTCTCGAGCTGGGGATAGTGGGCGCGGAAGCCGAGCTTGATGCTGCCATCGGGCACGAGAGCCTCGACCCCTGCGAGGAGCGCGTCGACGTGGGATTCGCCGAGCCCGTAGGAATGGAAGCGCTTGAGATAGATCGCCGCGGCACTGCCGCTCCGCGCAAGCAGGCGCGGGATGATCTGCTCCTCGAGCATGCGTCGGAGCTCGCGCGGCACGCCCGGCGTGAAGAAGAAGCGCGCCTTACCGATATCGAGCGCGAACCCGCAGGCGGTGCCGATCGGGTTGTCGAGGATCTCGGCACTCGCGGGCAGCATGGCCTGCTTCTTGTTGTTGGGCGGCATCACGCGGCTGCGCCGGTGGAAGTACGCCTCCATGCGCGCGAGCCACTCCTCGTTCAAGACGAGATCGACGCCCGCGGCGCGCGCGGCCATCTCCTGGGAGAGATCGTCGACCGTCGGTCCCAGCCCGCCGTTGACGACGACCGCATCCGCGCGCGCGCCTGCCTGCCGAAAGGCGCTCAGCAGGCTTTCCCGATCATCGCCGACGATCGTCCCCCAGCTGACCGCGAGCCCGAAGTCCTCGAGCTTCTGGCTCATGTAGCTGAAGTTGCTGTTGACGATCTTGCCGGAGAGCACTTCGTCGCCCGTTGAGATGATCTCGATCCGCATGCCCGCACCTTGAGCCCGGCCGGACGCCGCTCTATTCGCCCGCTCGGCGCTTGGCTGGCGGGGCTGCCGCGAGCTCGTCGATCGCCGACGCCCAAGCGTCGCACGTATGCCGGATGTCCTCCGCCGTGTGGGCGAGCGAGACGTAATATTTCGCTTCGCCCTTGAGAACGCCCCGCTCGCGCAGGAGCGCGTTGAAGCGCCGCTGCATCTCCGCGTCGCCGCGCAAGACGCCCCGATAATCGCGGATCTCCTCGGCGGTGAAAACCACGTCGAAGAGCGGGGGCTCGCCGATCACTTGCGCCGCGATGCGAGCGCGCTTGAGCAGCCGCGCGAGCTCTCCCATGAGCTCGCGGCCCGTGGCGAAGATGCGCTCGTAGGTCCCCGGCCGCTTCAGGATGTCGAGGCTCGCGAGGCCCGCCGCCGCGGCGACCGGATTGCCGCTGAGCGTGCCGAGCTGCATGAGGAAGCCCTCGTCGCCGACGGCCTTGCGGTCGAAGTGCGCCATGATCTCCTCGCGACCCGCGATCGCCGCCAGCGGGAAGCCGCCGCCGATGACCTTGCCGAGGGTGCAGATGTCGGGCTCCACGCCGTAGTACTCCTGGGCACCGCCGTAGGCGAGGCGGAAGCCGGTGACCACCTCGTCGAAGATCAAGGGGATGCCGTGCTCGGCCGTGATCTTGCGCAGCGCCTCGAGGAAGCCGGGTGCGGGCGGGATGATGCGCTGGAAGGGCTCGACGATGACGCCGGCGAGATCGTCCCGGTGCTCGCGGACGAGGCTGGCCACCATCTCCGCGTCGTTGAAGGGGGCGACCAGCATTTCGTCGCGCACGCTTTGCGGGATGCCCGCCGAATCCGGGATGGCTCTCGGGAAGTTGCCGGGCCGCTTGGGGGCGAGGCTCATGAGCGCGTAGTCGCTCATGCCGTGGTAGCCGCCCTCGAACTTCAGGATCTTGTCCCGCTTGCGGTAGGCCCGGGCCAGGCGCATGGCGTAGAGGTCCGCTTCCGTGCCGGTCGAGACGAAGCGCACCTTCTCGGCGCAGGGCACCGCCTCGACGATGGCCTCCGCGAGCTCGATGCCGCGGCGGTTGTTGGCGAAGAAGGTGGTGCCGTGGGGCAGCTGCGCCTCGACGGCGGCGGTGACTTCGGGATGCGCGTGGCCGAGGAGCATGGGGCCGGAGCCGAGCAGGAAGTCGACGTACTCGTTCCCGCTCTCGTCCCACACGCGCCCGCCGCGGCCCTCGCGGATCACCACGTCCGTGGCGACGTTCCCGAAGCTGCCGCCGGGAAGCACGCGCTTCGCCGTCTCGATGAGCCCAAGCTCCTCATCGCCATGAGTCTGTGTCGTCATGTGATCCTCGCCCGTATTTCCCATGGGTCGGATACTAGCGGAGAGAGGAGGAGCTGTCGCGATGGATGTGCGTCTGTCGGATCGGGCCGAACCGCCGCCCCCTTCACGCCGATCGCGGGTTTACATTTGACTTGTGTACGGCGTAACCGTACTATCCTCATGGATGAAGATCCGAAGCGTCCGACATAAAGGACTGAGACGGCTGCTTGAGGACGACGACGACCGGGGAATTCGCCGAGACCTGGTTCCGAGGGTGCGCAATGTCCTCACGGCACTCATCAGCGCCACCGGCATGGACGGCGTTAGAGGGCCACCCGGCTGGCGCATTCACCGGCTTTCCGGCAACCGCGCGGGGACTTGGAGTATCTCCGCATCCGGTAATTGGCGTATCACCTTCGACATCGAACAAGACGAAATCTGCCGGCTCGATTTGGAGGACTATCATTGATGACCGCTAAAGCGCCGAAGATCGGCATGCGCCCCTCCCATCCCGGCGAGTTCATTCGCCTCGAGGTTTTCGACGAACTGGGTCTCTCCATAGCGCGGGCCGCCAAAATCCTCGGCGTGCGCCGGGCGACACTCTCCGATCTTGTGAATGGGAACGCCGCCCTCTCGCCCGAGATGGCGCTCAGAATCGAAAAGGCCTTCGGCGTGTCCATGGATACCTTGCTGCGCATGCAAGCCTGGTACGACAGCCATGCCATGCGCCGACGCGCGGGCGACATCAAGGTACCGCGCTACAAGCCGGTCTGATCCTCTCAGCGTTATTACAGCTTGCACTCCGCGTGGTATGCATCCTGGTGGTCGGCCTCGAGCCGGCGCACGAGCTTCATCCTGTAGCGCCCGTCGCTCGCCTTGGCAGCCTCGACGAGATACCAGCCCTCGATCGGGAAGTGGTTGTTGCCGTACACTCGAATCGCGCGCTCTCTCGCCGGGACGCGCCACAAAGAGGAGAGGCCGATGGCAAGTAAGATTCTGCTGCCGACGACGGTGGTGGGCAGCTACGCGCAGCCGGATTGGCTCATCGACCGGGACAATTTGCGCGGCCGCTTCCCGCCGCGCGTGCGGGCGCGGGAGATCTGGCGCGTTCCGCCGCCCTTTCTCGAGGAGGCGCAGGACGACGCGACGCTGCTCGCCATCCGGGATCAGGAGCGCGCGGGCGTCGACATCATCTCCGACGGCGAGATGCGGCGGGAGAGCTATTCCAACCGCTTCGCGACGGCGCTTCAAGGGGTCGACATCGACAATCCCGGCACGGCGCTCGACCGCTCGGGCCACCCCAACCCGGTGCCGCGCGTGAGCGGTCCGATCCGGCGCAAGCACGCGGTCGAGGTGCGCGACGTCGAGTTCCTCCGCCGCAATACGGAGCGCATGATCAAGATCACCGTCCCCGGCCCCTTCACCATGTCCCAGCAGGCGCAGAACGACTTCTACGAGGACGAGGAGGCCCTCATCATGGACTATGCCGCGGCCGTCAATGCGGAGCTCAAGGACCTCAAGGCGGCGGGTGCCGACGTGGTGCAGATCGACGAGCCCTATCTTCAGGCCCGCGCCGAGAAGGCGCGCAAATATGCGGTGAGCGCAATCGACCGCGCGCTCGACGGGATCAAGGGCCCGACGGCACTCCACACCTGCTTCGGCTACGCGGCCATCATCCACGTGAAGCCCAAGGACGGCTATCCCTTCCTCGCCGAGCTCGATGCTTGCAAGGTGCGGCAAATCTCGATCGAGGCGGCTGAGCCGCACCTGCCCATGGACGTCCTCGCGTCGCTGCCGCACAAAGAGGTCATCCTGGGCGTCATCGACCTCAACGACATGGCGGTCGAATCGCCCGAGACGGTCGCGGGGCGCATCCGCGCGGCACTCAAGCACGCGCCGCCCGAGCGCCTCATCATCGCACCCGACTGCGGCATGAAATACCTGCCGCGCGAGGTCGCCTTCGCCAAGCTCAGCACCATGGTCGAGGGCACCAAGATCGTGCGCGCGGAGCTCGCCGGCCGCCGCGCGTGAGCCTTGCGGGGCGTCACTCGCCGACGGCAGCCACCTCCTTGAAGCGGTCGCCTTCGACGACGTTGATGAAGATCACCGCCGCCTTGTTGTCGCCGTTCGCCTTCCACTCGATCGGCTTGGCGTAGGCGATGCCCTGGAACTTGGTGCCCTTGAGGGCCGCGAGCACATCGGCGCGGCCGGGCATCGCCTTCTTGGCCTTGGCCGCGGCCTCGATCGCGGCCAGGAGCACGCGGGCCGAGTCATAGTCGTTGGCCGCGTAGTTGTTGATCGGGCCGTATTTCGCCGCATAGGTCTTGGCGAAGGCGGCCGAGCCGGGCACCTTCCCGAGCGCCGGTGCCGCCGAGAGCACGCGCACGCCCTCTCCCTTGGTGGCGGCACCTTCCGAGGGCAGGATGAAGCCCTTCACGTCCCAGCAGCCGTCGCCGCAGGTGAAGAGCTGGCGCAGGCCCTGCTTGCGCATCTCTTTGAGCACATAGGCGGCTTCGCGGATGCCGCCGAAAAACAGCACGTCGAAATCCTTGGGCAGGCCCGCGACGAGAGCGCTGAAATCCGTATCGCCGACCTTGATATTCAGCCGCGCCACCACGGCACCGCCCTTCTCCGCGAAAGCCTGGGCGAAAAGGTCGGCAAGACCCTTGCCGTAGGGCGTCTGGTCGTCGACGACGACGGCGCGGAGCTTGCCCATGGTCTTGCGGAGATAGGCGGCGAGGCCCGGGGCCTTGCGATCGTCCCGGCCGGTCAAGCGGAAGATGCCGGGAAGGCCGCGGTCGGTCACCGCCGGGTTGGACGACATCGGCGTGATCATGGAGAGCGCGCAGCCGGCATACACACTCGAAGCCGCGATGCTGACACCGCTGTTCACGTGCCCGATGACGCCCAGCATGGCCGGGTCGTCGCAGAAGCCCTTGGCGACGGCCTCGCCCTTGGCGTTGCTCGCCTCGTCGTCGACGGCGAGCGCTATGATCTTGGCGCCGAGAATGCCGCCTTTCGCGTTCTTTTCGGCGACGGCGAGATCGACGGCCTGCCGCATCTCCACCCCGAAGCTCGCCGAGCTCGTGGTGAGCGGCCCGCCGACGCCGACGTGGATCTCCTTGCCGGCGAGTTGCGCCGAAGCCGGCGGCGTCCCCACGGCCAACAGGAGCCAGGCCCCAAGAATGACCGCAACCGGTAAGCCCGTTTGTCTGCGCGACATCTTATCCTCCCTGCTTAACTCCCAAAGACAGTTTCATCGGTTTGAGGGAGTCTAGAGGGTTGACATTAACGTGTAAACTATGTTTAGATGGTTATATGGAGCAGCTGTCCCAGGACCAGGCGCCGCGCGCCGAGGCACTTCCGCTCGTCGGCAACGAGCTGGCGCTCGATCTCGCCAACACCTCCTCGGGCCGCGGCACGGCGAAAGCGCGCGAGCATCTCCAGCGCGCGGAGCATGTCGTTCTCTGGGCGCGGCACGCGAAGGCGCTGACGCCGGCCGACGGCGAGACGCTGCAGGCGATCCTCGCGGCGAATCCCAAGCTCGCCGCGCGCCTCTTGAGGCGCACGCTCGAGCTGCGCGAGGTGGTCTACGCGATCGCTGCCGCCATCGCCGCGGGGTACCCTGCCGATGGCGCCGCCATCGACCAGCTCAGGCGCATCCATGCCGAGTGCGTCGCCCACGCGAAGCTCGTGCCGCACGGCGCCACTTTCGTCTGGGCCTGGGATCCCGCCGACGGCCCGGTCGAGGCGGTGCTCGGACCGATCACGCTTTCGGCGCTCACGCTGCTAACTCAGGCGGATCTGTCGCGCATCAAGCAATGCCGCGGCGATCATTGCGGCTGGCTCTTCTTCGATACGACCAAGAACAAGAGCCGGCGCTGGTGCGAAATGGAGGTCTGCGGCAACCGGGCCAAGCAGCGCCGCTTCCATCGCCGCAGGGTCGGCCGGCCCGAAGACGATTGAGACCGCGCATTCCCGAATCGATTCGCTGGACATCATCGTCCGCGATTGATTTTTCCCTGCTGGCGCCACGCGCACGAGCACCCTACCGGTTCCACGCCGAATTCAGATGACCGCGCTCGGCCGTCGTCGCCGCACCTTGGCCCTCGCGTCCTCAGGGGAGGCCTTACCTGGAGGCCGCGTCGAGGTAGGGCCGGACATTGACGGAATGGACGGGGCCAGGCGGTTAGGAGTGTTGTTTTGAACGGCAGATAGCTTTTACGATACGCTATTGGTGAGTGGTTTCGGGCAATATCCGCCCGAGGCGGCCGGCGGCCCGAAATCGCCGCAGGGCGTGAGTGCAGGGAGTTTCCCACTAGCCGATGGCCACGACCGATCCCCCACCCTCTGCACGTGCTTTGCCCGCGAGATCGGCAGCTGCCGCGAAGGATGATCTGCCGAGCGGGCTCAAGAGCGACGAGGCCCGCCGTCGGCTGGAGACGTTCGGTCCAAACG
>DATEQI010000400.1:0-4744 GCA_035272805.1 Alphaproteobacteria bacterium
CCAAGGGCGTCGCGCTCATCCATCTCGACATCCTGGCCGAGGAGTTCGGGCGCTCCCAGCCGGCGAGCGTGGCGCTCTGGGGCGACGCGCGCGAGGGCTTGCGCGATCTCCATGACGCGCTCAAGTCGCACGCCAGGCGCCTCAAGGCCTTGCACGCGGACTATGTGGGCGAGCTCTCGCCTCGCATGGCGGTATGGCAGGCCGAGGCGGCGCCGCGGCTCGCCTCGGCGGAACGGCCGATCAACATGGCGCGGCTCGTGGCGGAGCTCAACAAGGCGATGCCGGCGGAGAGCATCCTCGTGGCCGATGGCGGCTTCGCCGCCCATTGGACCAGCCTGCTTTACGACACGAAGTCGCCTGGGCGGCGCTATATCGCCGACCGCGGCCTCGCCTCCATCGGCTACGGACTCCCCGGCGGCATCGGCGCAGCACTTGCCGCCCCGGATGTGCCGGTCGTGGCCGTGAGCGGCGACGGCGGCTTCAACATGGCGCTCGGCGAGCTCGAGACCGCGCGACGCACGGGCGCCAACCTGACGACGGTCGTCGTCAACAACGCGGCCTCGGGCTACGTCAAGGCGCTCCAGCATGCGATGTACGGAGAGCGTTACCAGTCGAGCGACTTGGTCGAGATGGATTACGCCCGCATCGCCGAGGCCATGGGATGCCGCGGCATAAGAGTCGAGGACCCGGCCGAGCTCGGCGGCGCCCTTCGGCGCGGGCTAGCCGAGCGCAGCCGTCCGAGCGTGATCGACGTCATCGTGACGCGCGACCCCGCGCGCATGCTGCCGGCCGTGGACAGCCGCGCGGCCCAGATCAGGAAGGGCGACCGCATCGCATAGCCGGGCCGCCGTAGCTGCCATTGCCGACGCGGAAGGTGTTTCAGATGGGCCAAATTTTCGGGGCGTGCCTCCGGTGGCGCTCGTCCTGGTGTCGGGAGGCCGGCTCGCGCAAACCCGCGTGGCCCTTTCGAGCGCGAAGCGATCGTCCCCAGCTCTTCGAGGCGGCAGGCCACGATGCGTCCGGGGACGGCAGGACGCCGTGCCGCAAGCCGGGCGGAGCGCACGCTCGAACGCAGCCCGATCAGTCGGCTGAGGCGCTTGCCGGCTTTCTTTCCCGAGGGCTCTGCCTCAAGCCCATCAACGCTCGGCGGCACAGCAGCCGGACCCGGAGCGGGGCGAGCCTGCCCACCACGTGCCAAATGTCGCGAACAAGGGCCATACCCAAGGCAGCGGGACCGACGGCGGCGGCGCAATGCCGATCTCGAGAGAGGCCCGCGAGCGCGCGAAAGCCGAACGCGGAGGCGGCAAGGCTTTGCCGCAGCCGTGGCAGGAGCTCGGGATATTCCTCGACCGCGCTGGCAAGGGCCAAGCCCGCGAGACGTTGGCGCTCGGCTCGGCTCCAGCGTCGCGTCTCGGAATACCGCCCGGGATGCTCGCGGGAATAGGCGAGCACCTTGGGAATATAGACGGCCCCTTCCTGCAAGGCCGTCAGCTGGATGCCGAACCAATCGGCATAGAGTGCCAAGGCGGGCCGGTAACCGCCGATGCGGCGCAAGGAAGCCGTGCGGAAGATCACGGTATTGCTGGAAATGTGGAAGGGGGCTGAGCGCATGCGTCGGGCGAATTCGTCGGGTGCCAGGTAGACGGCCTGCCGGCTGAGATAAAGCGGAAACTGCCGGCGCCGCCCGCTCCAGCCGTCGATCGTCGCGGAATCCGAGAAACACAGCCCCGCCGCCGGGTGTCGCTCGAGCAGCGTGACCCCGGCTTCGATGAAGTGCGGGTCGATCGGATCGTTCGTGGAGCCGAGATAGACGTATTTGCCCCGCGCGTGCATGAGCCCGGTATAGAGCGCCGCGATCGGCCCTTGATTCTCCGCGTGGCGGATGACGCTGAGCGGCATCGCATCCCCCCCTTGGGTACGGAGCGACGGTTCCACCGGCGGTACCGACGCGTCGTCGACGACGATGACCTCCAAATGGGGCCACGTCTGCGCTCGCACCTGTGCGAGGATGTCGACCAGTTGCGGCAAGTCGCCGAACGTCGGGATCACGATCGTCGCGAGCGGCGCGGCTTCTCCGCCTGCTTCCGGCGCGGATAGGGCAGCAGCGGAATAATCGAGCGATTCCATGCTTCGGCCACGGCGCGGGTTATGGGGGCAGAGACGGCTTTATTGTCATGGATCCTCTAATTTCCCTCAAGACGTAAGTGCCCGCGACCGCTAAACCGAGGCTCCCCTTGAGATCGCCGCCATGGCCGCCAGGATGAGGGCGTTGGGCGGCGCTGGCAACGAATTTCGTTGCCTGTTCCCGCTGCCGTCGGCGCCGACTTGGCGCGGCGGCAGGGTGGCGGCGGCGGAATTTCCGAAGCCCGCCATCGCTTGACGAAGAGTTAGACTGAGGTTGAATATTGTTTGACAGCGCAATTTTATTATAGCACCGTCAAGCATGCGACGAGGGGAAATCAAGCGATGTTAAAGGCGGTACGGGCTCTTCCCGAGTCTTGGATGCGAGAGTTCGCTGGAACCCTCGCTGACCTGCTGACGGGGACCCAAGCAAGCGACTCGTCGGGCCGGTTCTATCCGATCGACGAGGCGGTGGAATGGGCGGCACTCGCCGCGCGCGCCACCCATGACCGCGGCAACAAGCTCATGTTCATCGGCAACGGCGGCAGCGCCGGAACCGCAAGCCACATGGCGATCGATTACAGCAAGAGCGGGAATCTGCGCGCGCTCGCCATGAACGACGGCAGCGTGCTGACCTGCCTCGGCAACGACTACGGCTATGAGCACGTCTTCGCCAAGCAGATCGAATTTTACGGCCGGCCCGGCGACTTTCTCGTGGCACTCAGCTCCTCGGGACGCTCCGCCAACATCCTGAACGCGGTCAAGGTTGCGCGCGAGATGGATTGCAAGGTCATGACCCTGAGCGGCTTCGCTCCCGACAATCCCCTGCGCGGCATGGGGGACATGAATTTCTTCCTTTCCGCCGACTCCTACGTCTTCGTGGAGGTCGGGCATATGGCCCTCTGCCATGCGATCCTCGAGTACAGCATCGAGCACTGCGGAAGCGGGGCAGCGGGGCAGCGGCCCTAGCAACGCGGTAGTACCGCGTGAGTCCCCATCAGGTTGTCGCAATAGCAGGAAATCGTTACGATAGTGCCGGCGTGTCGGGCCGACGGCTCGCGGTCGCATCGTCGCGGTCTGAGCACTAGCCGAGGTGGTGCGCAGCGTCGACAATTCCTTCATCCGGTTCGATCGGCCGCCACATGGCTAGAGCGGACAGAACAGGCGCCGTGCGGGACGATCTCATCGTCGGCGGCGACAGCCTGATCGGCCGCTCCCTCGGCAGCACGCTCAGCCGCGCGGGCCGGCCCTTCCAGGCGACCTCGCGCCGGGCGCAGGCGGGGGCCTTGCCGCTCGATCTCGCCGCTCCCGCTTTCGCGGCCTTCGACGGGCTCGCGTTCGGCTGCGCCTATATCTGCGCCGCCGTCACCGATCTGCGCGCCTGCGAGCGCGATCCGGAGGCCACCGCCCGCGTCAACGTCGAGGGTACCCTCGCCGTCATGCGCATGCTCGCGGCGCGCGGCACCGAGCTCGTCTTCCTCTCGAGCAGCCAGGTCTTCGACGGCGAGACGCCCTTGCCCGACGAGGAGGCCGCCTGCCGGCCGAAGAACGCCTACGGCCGCCAGAAGCTCGCACTCGAGGCGGCGATCGCGCGCGAGGGGCTGCCGGCGGCCGTGCTGCGCCCGACTAAAGTGCTGGCGGCGGAGCCGGTCGGCATGTTCCGCCTGTGGTACGAGAAGTTGCGGCGCGGCGAGCCGGCCGTGGCCGCGAGCGACATGACGTTGGCACCGGTCGCGGCGGAGGAAGTGGCCGGAGCCGCGATCGCGCTCGGCGACCGTCGTTGCCGGGGCATTTGGCACCTCTCCTCCGCGGACGAGCTCTCCTATGCCGAGGCTGCGGCGATGATGGCCGAGGCCTGCGGCTTCCCACCCGGCCTCGTCCGCGGCGAGGCCGTGCCGGAGGCCTCGGTGCCCGCGATCTTCCGGCACCGCTGCAGTGCCTTGGACGCGCGCAAGATCGCCCACGAGCTCGGCCTGCCGATCCGGCCGGCGCGCGCGGTGCTGCGGCAGCTCTTCGCGGACTTCCCGACCGCGGCCGGCTGATATCCGCAAGCGCCGCACCGGCCGACGCGCTTGATCACCGCGCCATGGGCGAGGATTTCCGGCGGGGCCGCGCGCTCGCCGCCGGCGCGTCCGCGGGTGCGGCCGCGGGCGGCGCTTGACCCGTCCCGGTCCCCTCGGCTTGCGGCTCCCGCTGCTGCCGAATGAGATAGCTGCGGCAGTCGTAGATCTCCTTCAGGCGCTCGACCAGGACGCGGTTGGCCCGGTTGAGCATCCTCGCGATCTCCTCGAAACTCCTCACGTCGGGTGGACTGATCTCTCGGACCGCGCCGCTGATCTGGTAGCTGGTCCAGGCGGCGAATTTCTCGAGGAAGTACTGGGCGCCGTAGAGGTCGTCCGCCGCCAATTCGTAGAAATTGAGGCGCCCGAGCAGCCATTGCATCTTCGCTTGGCGCTCCCGGGGCAGGCTGGCGATATCGAATCGGTGCGCATTGAGATGCGCTGGCGGCGGTAGGGCCTCGTCGCTGCCGACGGCCAGCCGGGCCACGGCACTCCGCGTCGCGGCGGCGTCGAGATCCTCGGTCTCGATCTCGACGTATTCCGCGAACAGAGCCTTGCTTTCG
>DATEQI010000401.1:0-3164 GCA_035272805.1 Alphaproteobacteria bacterium
CGCTCTTCACGCGCACGCCGTCGACGGCAACGAGCTCGGCCGCTTCCGCCGCGAGGCGCGCCTTGACCTCCTCGATCACCCTGAACTTGCGCTCGTCGCTGCACGGGATGCGCAGCTCGGGCGTATTGACCACGCGCGGCAGACGGTCGGCAAGCTCGGCGAGACTGGCACTCTCCCGCGAAACCACGTTCAAGAGGCGCACCGCCGCATAGAGCGCGTCGTCATAGCCGTAATAGCGGTCGGCGAAGAAGATGTGCCCGCTCATCTCGCCGGCAAGCGGCGCGCCGGTTTCGGCCATCTTGGCCTTGATCAGCGAATGGCCGGTCAGCCACATGAGCGGCCGGCCGCCCATGCGCGCGATCTCGTCGAAGAGCACCTGACTCGCCTTGACGTCGGCGATGATGGTGGCACCCGGATGCTCGCCGAGGACCTCCTTGGCGAGGAAGACGAGGAACTGGTCGCCCCACAGAATGCGCCCCTTGCCGTCGAGCACGCCGATGCGGTCGCCGTCGCCGTCGAAGGCGATGCCGAGATCGCAGGCGTGCGCCAGCACGGCCTCGCGCAACTGCTCGAGATTCTCCGGCACGGTCGGGTCCGGGTGGTGCGCGGGGAAGGTGCCGTCGATCCTCTCGTTGAGCAGGATATGCTCGCCGGGAAGGTGCTCGACGAGCCGCACCATCGCCTCGCCGGCCGAGCCGTTGCCCGCATCCCAAGCGACCTTGAGCGGCCGGGCCAGGCTTGCGTCCTTGGCGAGCCGCGCCACATAGTCGTCGAGCACCGGACGATCGGTGATGCGGCCGCGCCCGGCCACGAAATCGCCCTTGGCCGCAACCTCGCCGAGCCGGCGGATGTCGCGACCGTAGATCGCGGCACCTTTAAGCACCATCTTGAAGCCGTTGTGGTTGGGCGGGTTGTGCGAGCCCGTCACCATCACGGCACCGTCCGAGGGGAGGTGCTTGCTGGCGAAATAAAGCATCGGCGTGGCGCCGAGCCCGACGCGGAAGACCTCGAGGCCGGTCGACGCCAGTCCCTCGCCGAGGGCTGCGGCGAGCGCGGGCGAGCTCAGCCTCCCGTCGTAGCCAAGCGCCACGGTCTTCCCACCCGCGCGCACCAGGGTCGAGCCGAAGGCGCGTCCCAAGGCGCCTGCGTCCTCGGCCACGAGCGTCTCGCCGACGATGCCGCGAATATCGTACTCGCGCAGGATGCTGTCCTTGAACGCGTGACCCTTCATGCTTCGCGATCCTCGACTGTGCGGTGGCCCCAACCTTCGATCGCCCGAGTCGTCGCGTGTATCCGCCTCGCCCTTCGAGACGCGCGCTTTGCGCGCTCCTCAGGGTGAGGCGGCCGGCAAATACAGCCTATGTCCTCGTCCTGAGGAGGGCCGCAGGCCCGTCTCGAAGGACGAGGACACATCACTCCGGCTCGACCGAGGGCCGGCCGAGGGAGGTGTAGCGGAAGCCCGCGGCCGCCATCTCCTCGGGGCGGTAGATGTTGCGGTAGTCGATCACGACCGGCGCCTTGAGCAGCGACTTGATGCGCTTGAGATCGAGGGCGCGGAATTCGTTCCATTCGGTGAGGATGGCGAGCGCGTCGGCTCCCTCGAGCGTGGCGTAGGCGCTCTCGCACCAGACCACACCCTCGAGGAGCCTCTTGGCCTCAGGCACGCCCTCGGGATCGAAGGCGCGCACCACCGCACCCGCGCGCTTGAGCGCCGGGATCACCTCGAGGCTCGCGGACTCGCGCATGTCGTCCGTATTGGGCTTGAAGGTGAGGCCGAGCACGGCGACGGTCTTGCCGGCGAGCGAGCCGCCGCACGCCTCGATCACCTTCTCCGCCATGCGCGCCTTGCGCGTCGCATTCGCCTCGACGACGGTCTCAACGATGCTGAGACGCACTCCCGCCTCTTGCGCGATGCGCACGAGCGCCACGGTGTCCTTGGGAAAGCAGGAGCCGCCGTAACCCGGGCCGGGGTGGAGGAACTTGCGCCCGATGCGGCCGTCGAGCCCGATGCCGCGCGAGACGTCGTGCACGTCCGTGCCGAGCTTCTCGCACAGGTCGGCGATCTCGTTGATGAAGCTGACCTTGGTCGCGAGGAAGCTGTTGGCCGCGTATTTGATGAGCTCGGCGGTCTCGAGCCCGGTGAAGAGGATCGGCGTCTCGATGAGGTAGAGCGGGCGGTAGATGCGCTGCATCAGCTCGCGCGCCCGCTCGCTCTCGGCCCCGATCACGACGCGGTCGGGGCGCATGAAGTCGCCGATCGCCGAGCCTTCGCGCAGGAACTCAGGGTTCGAGACCATGTCGAAGTCGGCGTCCGGCCGCATGCCGCGGATGATGCGCTGGACCTCGCGGCCGGTGCCCACGGGCACCGTCGACTTGGTGACCACGACCGTATAGCCCGCGAGTGCCGAGGCGATCTCGCGCGCGGCGGCGTAGACGTAGCTCAAGTCGGCATGGCCGTCGCCGCGCCGGCTCGGCGTGCCGACGGCGATGAAGACGCCGTCGGCCGCGCCGACCGCGGCTCCGAGATCGGTGGTGAAGGAGAGCCGGCCGTCCCTCGCGTTGTTGAGGATGAGTGCCGCCAAGCCGGGCTCGTAGATCGGGATCTCGCCGCGCCTGAGGCGTGCGATCTTCGCCTCGTCCTTGTCGATGCACACCACTTCGATGCCGAACTCGGAGAAGCAGGCGCCGGAGACCAGCCCGACATAGCCGGTACCGACCATGGCGATGCGCATGTGGGTCCCCTCGATTTGTTGTGCTTGTCGCGGCCGCGCTCAGCGCGCCAGCTTGGCGCGGGGGCTCAACAGCTCGGCATAGCGCTGGATCACGTCGCGCACGGCCGGGCCGAGATCCCGGCGCTGGATGGCGAATGCGATGTTCGCCTCGAAGAAGCCGATCTTGTCGCCGCAGTCGAAGCGCGTGCCCTCGAAGCGCAGGCCATGGAAGGGGCTGTGTCCGAGCGTCCTGGCGAGCGCGTCGGTGAGCTGGATCTCGCCGCCGGCACCGCGCTCCCTGCGCTCGAGGTGCTCCATCACCTTGGGCTCCAGGATGTAGCGGCCGATGATGGTGAGCGTGGAGGGCGCCTTCTCGGGTGCCGGCTTCTCCACGAGCCCCTTCACCTCGATCAGCGCAAGGCATTTAGGGGCCGACGAAATTGCGCCCGACCA
>DATEQI010000402.1:0-7536 GCA_035272805.1 Alphaproteobacteria bacterium
CGGCGGCGTGCCCGGTGCCGTCATCTTCTCCCCCTGGTCTTTGCTTCGATCATAGCAGCTAGGGCGATGCCCTCAATCCTGCGCGGCCTCCTCCCTACTCTCTCCTCAAGAGGACCTCAAGTGGGGAGGGAAAGTTCGAGAGCATGCGTATCTCGGCGGGGACGAAAAAGTTTTCTGCTCCCGTAGCGTCACCTGCGCGCCCCGGCGCCACGACCTTGCTCACTCAGCTCGAGGAACCTGGCCTTGATCTGGGCGAACAGACCAGGCGGGACAAAACCATAACTGAAGATCCCAGGACGGCCGGGAATGGGTGCGAGACCGGCGTTCGGCCATTCATCGACGTTGTGCTCCGAGACGATCACCCAACTTGGCGCGTCGTCCAGAGCGATCGCCTGACGGACTGCCGGTGGAATTTCGATCCCAACCGTATCTCCAGCCGGCGCCGTGTGCGTGATGGACAGGATGACGACGAAACGCGGCATGGTCCTGGAATCGCTGGCCGCAACGAGACACGCCGGACGCTCCTTGCCCTGATCGCGGCCGACGCCGGCCTCGCGGCTCCACACGTAGTCGTAACGAATGACCAAGCCGGGCTTCGGCTCGGGCAGCGCCACCGGAACGTACTCACTTCATCAGGTCGTCGAGGTGCGCGTGCTCGCCATCCATCTCCGCGCGGCGTACCGCATCGACCACCACGGGTGCCGCGTCTGCCGTCCGGAAGCTCCGCCGTGCCGCCGCCATCAGCCAATCGTAGTGGTCCGCCGACATCAGAACCAGTTCGCGCCGGCCATGTCGGGTGATCTCCACCGGCTCGCGCCGCGCCCGATGCTGGAACTCGCCGAAATTGCGCTGGAATTCCACTGCCGTAGTCCGGGTCATGGGCGCCTCTGGGTGGCATGAGCAGAATATCTGTATTTTATGGATTCTCTTGAAAAAATCAAGGCTGAATCGGTGGCAATCCCGCTTTTCCCATCGAAAATGCTAATGCACGCCGGCCCACACCTTGCGCTTAATCGCATAGAGGAGGCCGGTCAGGATGACGAGAAAGATGATGGTCTTCACACCCACGCGATGGCGCGTCTCGAGCTCGGGGTTGGCCGCCCAGCTAAGGAAAGTGACGACGTCGTGCGCCATCTGCGGCACGGTTGCCTTGGTGCCGTCCGCGTAGGTTACCACACCCTCGCTGAGCGGGGGCGGCATGCCGATCTGGTGCCCCGGAAAGGCCGTGTTGTAGCTCATGCCCTCGGTCATCTTGAAGCCGGCCGGCGCGTCCTTGAAGCCGGTCAGGATCGAATAGACGTAATCGGGCCCGCCCTCGCGCGCCTTCACGATGAGCGAGAGGTCGGGCGGCAGCGCCCCGTTGTTGGCGGCCCTCGCGGCCTGATCGTTGGCGAAGGGGGCCTTGAAGCGGTCGGACGGCTTGCCCTGCCGCTCGAACATCGCGCCCTGGTCGTTGGGGCCGTCCTCGACCTGCACGCTCGCCGCCACCGCGTTGACCTCGTTGGCGCTGAGCCCGATCTCCTCGAGATTGCGATAGGCGAGCTGATTGAGCGAATGGCAGTTGGCGCAGACGTCCTTGTAGACCTCGAAGCCGCGCTGCTCGGCCGCCCGGTCGAAGGCGCCGAAGACGCCGTAGAACGACCACTGCTGGCGCTCGATCTGCAGCTGCTCGTCGGCGGCATGCGCAGGCAAGCCGATGCCAAGCGCGAGCGCCGCGACGGCGGCCGCTGCGAGCGGCTTGCGCATCAGGCCTTCTCCATCGGATTGGCGGCAGCGGCGGCGAGTCCGCCGCCGAGCACGGGCTGGCTGATGCTCACGGGGAGCGGCCTCGGCCGCTCGAAAAGCGCGATGAGCGGCACCAGGATGAACCAATGCAGGAAGTAGTATGCGGTCGCGATGCGGCCCATCACGAGGAAGCCGCCCTCGGGCGGATTGGCGCCGACGTAGCCGAGCACGCCCACGTCGACCACGAGCAGCCAGAAGGCCTTCTTGTAGAGGGGGCGGAAAGTGGCGCTGCGCACCCGCGAGAAGTCGAGCCACGGCAGCACGAAGAGGACGAGGATCGACAAGAACGTCGCGAGCACGCCCGTAAGCTTGTCGGGGATCGAGCGCAGGATGGCGTAAAAGGGCAGGAAGTACCACTCCGGCACGATGTGCGGCGGCGTCTGCAGCGGGTTCGCCGGGATGTAGTTGTCCGGCTCGCCGAAGAAGTTCGGCGCGAAGAACACGAAGCCGAGATAGACGATCAGGAACACGCCGATGCCGAAGTTGTCCTTCACCGTGTAGTAGGGATGGAAGGGGATGGTGTCCTGCTGGCCCTTCGCGTCGATGCCGAGCGGGTTGTTCGACTTCGTCGTGTGCAGCGCCCAGAGGTGCAGCACCACCACGCCCAGGATGACGAAGGGCAGGAGGTAGTGAAGCGCGTAGAAGCGGTTGAGCGTCGCGTTGTCGACCGCGAAGCCGCCCCAGAGCCAATGCACGATGAACCTGCCGACCCCCGGAAACGCCGAGAAGAGGTTGGTGATCACCGTCGCCGCCCAGAAGCTCATCTGGCCCCAGGGCAGCACATAGCCCATGAACGCGGTCGCCATCATCAGGAGGAGGATGACGACGCCGAGCCACCACAGGAGCTCCCGCGGCCGCTTGTAGGAGCCGTAATAGAGCCCGCGGAAGATGTGGATGTAGACCGCGAGGAAGAACATCGAGCCGCCGTTCATGTGCAGATAGCGCAGGAGCCAGCCGTAGTTCACGTCGCGCATGATGCGCTCGACGCTGTCGAAGGCGAGTGCCGCATTCGGCTGGTATTGCATCGCCAGCACGATGCCGGTCGCGATCAGGACGACCAGCATGAAGCCGGCGAGCGAGCCGAAGTTCCACCAGTAGTTGAGGTTCTTCGGCGTGGGGTAGCCGCTCGTGCTGTGGTGCAGAAGCGTGAAGATCGGCAGGCGCTCGTCGATCCACTTGACGACCGGACTGTTCCAGGCGGGCTGACTCATCTTTGGCACCCCTAGCCGATCCGAACGCTTGTGTCGGTGAGGAAGGCGTATTGGGGGATCACGAGGTTGGCCGGCGCCGGTCCCTGTCGGATGCGGCCCGAGGTGTCGTACTGCGAGCCGTGGCACGGGCAGAACCAGCCGTGCCAGTCTCCGCGCGGATCGCCCGACATCTGACCGAGCGGTACGCAGCCGAGGTGCGTGCAGATGCCGACCATGACCAGCCACTCGGGCTTCTTGACCCGCGCGGAATCGGCCTGCGGGTCGCGCAACTCCTGCACGTCGACCTTCTGCGCTTCCTCGATCTCCTCGGGCGTGCGTCGGGCAACGAAGACGGGCTGGCTGCGCCACTTGACGGTGATGCGCTGGCCCACCTGGATGGGCGAGAGATCGACCTCGCTCGACGACAGCGCGAGCACATCCGCCGCGGGATTCATGCTTTCGATCAAGGGCCAAACCGCGAGCGCAGCACCGACCGCCCCCATGGCCCCGGTCGCCAGATAAAGAAAGTCGCGGCGCTTGACCGCGACGCCTGCCGCACCATGAGCGCTCGTCTCCGCGCTTGTCGCCATGCTCACCCCTTTCTCGATGGCAGAGCCGGGAGGCTGCCCCGATCGGCGCGAATGGTTCTAAAGACCAGTTGCCTCGAGACAATGCGACAACCTGCCGCACCCGCCCCTCTGGGGCCTCGTCGAAAGACCCCGTTCGGCGCGCTCGGGTATAATGCAAATCCACCCCCTTGCAAAGCCGCCAAAGCCGGATAACGTCGAAAAATTCAATGCTTAAGCGAAGCTGCCGAGGTCGCTTTGCGCCTTGTCCTCTTTGAGCCCGACATTCCGCAGAACGCCGGCGCCATGATGCGGCTCGCGGCCTGCCTCGAGGTGCCCCTCGAGCTGATCGAGCCCTGCGGCTTTTTGCTTTCCGACCGCCACCTGCGCCGCGCCGGCATGGATTATCTCGCCCATCTCAAGCTCACCCGCCACAGCTCTTATGCGGCCTTCGAGGGCTGGCGACGCGCCGCACTCCCCGAGGCGCGACTGCTTCTGCTCAGCACGAAGGGCGAGCTCAGCTACCTCGACTTCGCCTTCCGTCCCGACGATCTCCTGATGGTCGGGCGCGAATCGGCGGGCGTGCCCGAGGACGTGCGCGCGAGTGCGGTGGCACGGCTCAGGATTCCGCTGGCACCCGGCCGCCGCTCCTTGAACGTGGCGCTCGCCGCTGCCATGGTGCTCGGCGAGGCCCTGCGGCAGACGGGCCTCTTCCCGGGGAGAGGCGGTTGAGCGCGCTCGCAAGCGAGAGCACGAGGGAGGAGCGCAAGCGGCAGGCGCAGGCCTGGTTCGAGCGTCTGCGCGACGACATCTGCGCGGCGTTCGAGGCGATCGAGGACGCGCTCCACGGAACCTACGCCGAGCGCGCGCCCGGGCGCTTCGAGCGCAAGCGCTGGGAACGAAGCGGCGGAGGCGGCGGCGAGACGGCACTTTTGCGGGGCCGCGTGTTCGAGAAGGTCGGCGTCAACGTCTCGACCGTCTTCGGCGAGTTCCCGCCGGAGTTCCGCAAGGAGATCCCCGGTACGGGCGAGGACGGCCGCTTCTGGGCGAGCGGCATCTCGCTCGTCGCCCACATGCACTCCCCGCGCGTCCCCGCCGTGCACATGAACACTCGCCACATCGTGACGAGGCGCGAGTGGTTCGGGGGTGGTGCGGATTTGACCCCGATGCGCGCCGACGCAGACGACGCCGCGGCCTTCCACGCCGCGTTCAAGGCGGCGTGCGACGCGCATGATCCGGGCTATCACCAGCGCTTCAAGGCATGGTGCGACGAGTATTTCTTCCTCAAGCACCGCAACGAGCCGCGCGGGATCGGCGGCATCTTTTTCGATTACCTCGAGGACGGAGCGTGGGAGGCGCGTTTCGCCTTCGCCCGCGAGGTGGGCAGCGCCTTCCTCTCGGCCTACCCCAAGATCGTCCGGCGCCACATGGACGAGCCCTGGACGGCGGAGGAGCGCGAGCAGCAGCTCGTGCGCCGCGGCCGCTACGTCGAGTTCAACCTGCTCTACGACCGCGGCACGCGCTTCGGCCTCATGACCGGCGGCAATCCCGAGGCGATTCTCATGTCGCTTCCCCCGCTCGCGGCGTGGCCGTAGAGTTCAATGCCCTCACCCTTCCCGTCGCTTCGCGACGGGCCCCTTCCCTCTCCCGCAAAGCGGTAGAGGGAAAGGTTTGCCCCTCTCCCGTTTACGGGAGAGCGAGGGACCCATCCCGAAGGGATGGGAGGGTGAGGGAGCGTGCGACTCACGCATCGCCGTGAGATGGGTTAAAGTGGCGGTGCATTTGGAAGGAGTGGATCATGCGTCTTCGCTGGTGGCTTCCTGCCGTGCTCCTTCTGGGCTTCGCTGCGGCGGCCCAGGCGCAAGCTCCGCTTACCATCAAGGCCTTCTACGGCACCTACACGGGAAGCGGCGTCGCCGAGAACAAGGACAGCGCCTATTTCGGCGTGACCGAGCGCGATCTCGACGTGGTGATCCACCCCGAGGGCAACGGCTTCTCCATCGCCTGGACGACCGTGGCGCACGAGGGCGGCGATCCGGCCAAACCCAAGGTCAAGCGCAAGCAGGATCAGGTCGCCTTCGTGCCGGGACCCGCTCCGGGAACGTGGCGCATCGCAGAGGAGCCCGATCCCTTCAGCGGCAATCCCGTGATCTGGGCGCGCATCGAGGGGACCAGCCTCATCGTCAACGTGCTCACCGTCGATCCGCAGGGCCGCGCCGAGCTGCAGCGCTACGCCCGCACGCTCTCGGGCGGCGGGATGGACCTTACCTTCACCGCCTTGCGCGACGGCGAGCGGGTACGCACCGTCAAGGGCAAGCTGATCAAGACCGCCAACTGAGTGCCGCCTCCTCAGTCGAGCCAGGCGCGCCAGGCGCGCCACCCTGCCACCTTGTCGGCGACGAGGCGGTAGCCTTCCGCCGGCGGATGCACGCCGTCACCCGCAGCGGACGCCGCCCGCCAGCGCCCATCCTCGGAGAGCGCGCGATAGAGATCGAGATAGGGAACGCCAAGCGCCTCGGCTAGGGCCCCATAAGCCTCGCTCAATTGCAGAATGCGCGCATTGCGGAAGTCGTAGCTGACCGCACCCGTCGGGCTCACCGGCTGCTTTGCCTCCTCGACCGGCCAGGGCCCGATGAAGAGCACGGGCTTCCAGGCCTTCGCCTCGGTCCAGGCCTTTGCCTCGGCAAGGATCGCGCGCGCGGTCGCGAGCGACTGCGCCTGCGGCACCCGCACCTCCTTGGCGTCGTCCTGGATCGCGCTGTCGTTGTTGCCGAAGGCAAAGACGAGACCGCCTTGGTAGAGCTCCGGGAGCCGTGCCGCGCACTCGGCCCGCCAGCGCGCCGCAATCAAGAGCGAGGTATCGGCGCGAACGCCCAAGTTGTAGCAGGTGAGATCGTGCCCGCGCTGGCGCTCGGCCGCACAAAGCCGCCCGGGCCAGCCGAGAAACGCGTCATCGCCCGTGCCGTTGGTGAGGCTGTCGCCCACGAAGCAGATTCTGAGCGCCGTCATTCTTCGTCTCCATGCCCGCCTGCTTTGGGGCGCCACTTTAGCGGGGCGCTTGCGCGAGTCGATACTAGAGCAAGTTCCGGAATTCACGACATCAGGAAAACAATCGTCATTGCGAGGCGCCCGAAGGGTGCCGAAGCAATCCAGGGCGGGTTTCGCACCAGGCGCTGCCCCGGCGTACGCCGGGGTTCGCTGCGCTCGCAATGACGGTTATCTGCGGGTGAGATGAATTTTCGAATCGGGACACTGGCTCCCCACCCCATGCCGGCATGGACAGCGGCCGCGTCCCGCCGCAGACTGTCGAAAAAGGAGGATCGCCATGGGCACGATCTATGTGGCGAAGAGCATCAGGCTCGGCAAATGGGGCTCCGACGTCGGCTTGAGCAAGCACATCTACAAGCTCGGCTACACCGAGGAGCCGGTGAAGGCCGTCGTCGCGGCCGGCTGGGCGGGCGAGAGCGATTGGACGCTCGTCACGAAGGAGGAGGCCGATGGCTTGAGCGAGGCGGAGATCGTCGCCCGCGTCGCCCGCAGGGAGAAGATGATCGACCCCAACTTCTATCCCAAGCTCAAGGGTGCCGTCGGCATCTTCAAGGTGGTGCCGACGCACGTCGAGGACGATATCGTGGTCAGCCGCGCGATGGCGGGCCATCAGTCGATCGATCCGGTCAAGCTCAAGCCCTCCGACTTCGCCGGCTATCTCATCCGCAGCGCGCTCAAATAGGAGAGGCTCAGCCCTCGCTTTGCGCCAGCTCCTTGAGCTTGGCCAAGCAGGCCTCGCGCGTCGGCCGGAAGTCCTCCTCGATCCACCACGCCTCGAGTGCTGCGATCAGCCGGCCGACCTTGGGACCGGCGGGCACGCCGAGGCGAAGCGCGTCGCGCCCTTTCACGGGAAGCCGTCGCGGCGTCCAGCTTGCCGCGGCGGCAAGATGCTCGCGCCAGGCCTCGGTCGCGCGCCGCGGGCTCGGGCCCGAGCGCGCGATCTCATG
>DATEQI010000403.1:0-3574 GCA_035272805.1 Alphaproteobacteria bacterium
CAGGGCACGCCGAGCTGGTACCAATCCTCGGATCACGGGCGTCGCGCCTTTTGCCCGAGCTGCGGCACGCCCCTCTTCTTCGCCTCGACGCGCTACGCAGGCTATGTCGACGTGACCGCCGGCAGCCTCGATCATCCCGAGCGCGTGACACCGGACCGTCACGTCTATGAGCCGGACCGTATCCCCTGGCTGATCATGAACGACGGGCTGCCGCGCCACGTGGGCGACAGCCACTCGCCGCTGGTGGCCGAGCGCTGAGCCCGGGTGCCAGCCTCGCGCGTGCGATCGATCTCGCAATTTTGCCGCTGGCTCGAAATCAGTCAAAACCAGGAGGATTGTTCTCGACCGTGGTAATGCTACAATAACGCGAGCATTACAGCTTCTCGCGGATGAATGCTGGGGTGACGGACAAGAGGAGGAACCGGGGAGACCTGCCTGGAAGGCGGGCAAAAACAAGGGGGTCGAACAAAACAAAAACGTCAAGCGATCCTAGGAGGAAACAACGCCGATGTCGCAAGTATCGGCTTCGTTAAGCCGAGCCTCCGGCAGGAGCCGATGGCTTCAACTGCTGGTCGGCATCCTGTGCATGGTCATGATCGCCAACCTGCAATACGGCTGGACGTTCTTCGTCAACCCTCTCGACCAGAAGTACCATTGGGGCCGCGCCTCCATCCAGGTCGCCTTCACGCTCTTCGTCCTCTTCGAGACTTGGCTCGTCCCCATTGAAGGCTACCTCGTCGACCGCTTCGGGCCCAAGATCGTCGTGCTCGTCGGCGGCGCTCTCGCAGGCCTTGCCTGGATCATCAATGCCTACGCCGCCTCGCTCACGGTTCTTTATATCGCGCAGATCATCGGCGGCATCGGGGCGGGAGCCGTTTACGGCACCTGCGTCGGCAATGCGCTCAAGTGGTTTCCGGACAAGCGCGGCCTTGCCGCCGGGCTCACCGCGGCGGGCTTCGGGATGGGCTCCGCCTTTACCGTCATCCCCATCCAGAACATGATCAAGGGCAGCGGCTACGAGTCGGCCTTCCTCGACTTCGGCATCGGCCAAGGCATCGTTGTGGTGCTGCTCTCCTTCCTGCTCTTTGCACCCGAGCCGGGCGAGGCGCCAGCGCCCACGAGTGCCATCATCCAACAGACCCGCCGCCAATACCAGCCGTTGCAAATCCTGGGCGAGCCGGTCTTCTGGGTGATGTATGTGATGTTCGTCCTGATGGCGGCGGGTGGCCTGATGGCGACGGCACAGCTCGGGCCGATCGCCAAGGACTTCAAGGTCGCCGAAACGCCGGTCAGCCTCTTGTGGGTGACACTGCCGGCGCTCACCTTCGCGGCCTCGCTCGACCGCGTCCTCAATGGCCTCACGCGGCCGTTCTTCGGCTGGGTCTCCGACCACATCGGCCGCGAGATCACCATGTTCATCGCCTTCGGGATCGAGGGCATCGGCATCCTCGGCCTCTATTCCCTCGGCCAGCACCCGATCGCCTTCGTGGTCTTGAGCGGCGTGGTATTTTTCGCTTGGGGCGAGATCTACAGCCTCTTCCCCACCACCTGCACGGACTGTTTCGGCGCCAAGTTCGCGGCGGCGAACGCCGGCCTCCTCTATACGGCCAAGGGCACCGCCTCGCTCCTGGTCCCGGTCGCCAACTGGCTATCGCCCGCGGGAAACTGGCAAACAGTCTTCATCGCGGCGGCGATCTTCAATCTCGTCGCCGCGGCGATGGCGCTCGTCGTCCTCAAGCCGATGCGCCACGACATGATGGCAAAGAGTCTCGCCGAGACAGCGTTCAAAGCGACCGAATAGGGGCGGACGACCGGGCGTGAATTGCCGTATCAATGCCGAGGTGGCGCTCAGGAGGCCCCCCTTCTTGTTGGCACCACAATCGATTCCCCTCGCCGATTCAGAGCACTCGACATTGACACGCCAATCTCGTCCGGCGCGGGCCTCGGTCCTTCCTATCGGCCCGGCTGAAAGACCGGGCCGCCGGGCGTCAAGCGCACGCCGGGCCTGAGGTGCTTGAAGGCCAGCTTGGCCGGGTCGGCGATCGCCGGGCCGGGGGCCTCGACCACCAGCACCTCCTCGGCGATCGGCTGGAAGTCGGCGCGGAAATGCACCGAGCTCTTGAGCGCCAGGATCTTCATGCGCGCGGGCTCGATGCCGAGATGGCGGAAGATCTCCTGGTCGGCCGCCTGCAGCTTGCGGCTCGCCACCACCAGCTGCACGCCGCCTATGGCGAGGCGCGCCATGGGGCCGAGCTGCATGCGCGCCCCCTTGTAGAAAGGCCCGGTCGCGGTGAAGTTGCCGTCGCCCAAGGCCGCCACGCGGAATTCGCCCGCGAAGGGGCCGTGGCCCGGGAGGTTCGAGCGTCCCCCCACTTCGAGCTTGAGGGTAGCCCCCAAGCCGGCCCTGTGTGCCGCGGCGGCCGCGGCAGGATCGCAAAGGATGCCGAGGGCTGCGTCCTGCGCACCATTGCGTACGAGGGCCTCCAAGATGCCGATCGTGTCGGCATCGCCGCCCGCACCCGGATTGTCCTGGGTATCGGCCAGCACGACCGGCCGCTCGGCGGCCTTGGCGGTGGCGATGGCGTGCCGCACCGCCGCGTCGGGCTCCCACAATGCCCCTGCGAAGTCGCCCTCCCGGGCGAGGCACTCGCCGGCAAGACGGTCGGCCGCGCGCTCGGCCGCACTCTTGCTGGTGGCATAGGCGACGACCGCGGGGCCGCACTCGCGAATATCGGCGAGCGGGAAGCCGGTCGCGAGCGAGACGCTCTCCACCTGCCCGCGCTCGAGCTCGCGTGCCAAGCCATAGAGGCTCCTTGCCGGCTCGATCAGCGTGCATTGGAAGGTGAGCGGAATGAGATAGGGCAGCTTGCGGAAGGCTTTCAAGAGCGGCTTGCCGCGCCCGAGCAAGCCAGCGATGATCCCGGCCGCGCGCGCGCCGGTCTCCGCCATGTCCAGGTGAGGATAGGTGCGATAGGCGACGAGGGCCGAGGCGGCCTCGACCATCCGCTCGGTCACGTTGGCGTGGAGATCGAGGCTCGAGACGACGGGGACGTGCGGGCCGACAAGGGCGCGGATGCGCCCCAAGAGCTCGCCCTCGCCGTCTTCGAGATGCTCGGCAACCATGGCGCCGTGGAGGTCGAGATAGACCGCATCGAGCGGAAGCTTCGCCGCAAGCTCCGACACCAAGAGGGCCGCGATGCGCTCGTAGGCGTCTCCCGTGACAGGACCAGAGGGCGTCGCATTGGCCCAGGCAAGGGGCAGAAGCTCGTGGCCGGCCGCGCGCGCCGCCGCGATGAAGCCGGCGATCGGAATGTTGATCCCGGCGACCGTCGCGAAGAGATCTTGCCCCCGCGTCAGCCCGGGCCAGCCGCCGGCGCGGACGAAATCCTCGTAGCGCGCCTTCGAGGGTGCGAAGCTGTTGGTCTCGTGCTGAAAGCCGCCGACGGCGATGCGGGCCATGCGCTTGTCTCTCCTGGGCCTTTTCCCTAAGGCCCCTCTCCCGCAAGCGGGAGAGGGATCGAACCGCAACGCGGTTCGATCCCATTGCGCAGCAATGGGAGGGTGAGGGACGACA
>DATEQI010000404.1:0-8955 GCA_035272805.1 Alphaproteobacteria bacterium
GCATGAAGCTGAAGGCGGACGGCGCTGGCGGCGAAGGAGCGTCCCTACTCGCCGCGCCGCCGCCGCCGCTCCGCCTCGAGCTTTCCCGCGAGAAAGAGGCCGAGCATGCGGAAGTCGCTCGCGAAGGACCAGAGCGGGTAGCGCAAGGTCGCCGGGCGGTTGCGCTCGAAGACGAGATGGCCGAGCCAGGCGAAGCCGTAGCCGACGAGGAGGGCGGCCGGCAGCGCGCGCCAGTCGGCCGCGACGAGGCCGGCGAGGAGGATGACGAGGCCGAGGCCGCTGCCGAGGTAATGGCAGACGCGCGTCGCCCTCCCGCGGTGCTCGGCGAGGTAATAGGGCCAGAACTCGGCGTAGCTCGTCGGGCGCCTGCTCATGCTCTCCCGCGAAATAGCGACGCTCGTCTTGAATTTCCCCGGCGACCGGCGTAAGTCAACGGGCTTGAGGGTAGTGGGTCAGTTTCACCTCATCCTTCGAGACGGCCGCTACGCGGCCTCCTCAGGATGAGGTGAAACCCAAGCTCCAAGTCCTCATCCTGAGGAGCGTCGCGCTTGCGACGCGTCTCGAAGGATGAGGAGTTCGGCAACGTGACCCACTACCGGCTCGAGAGCTCAACGTCAGGCTGGTAGCGTATCATGGGATACAGAGTTGCGGTGGTCGGTGCGACCGGCAATGTCGGCCGCGCGATGCTGGAGACCCTCGCCGAGCGCAATTTCCCCGTCGACGAGGTGGTGGCCCTCGCCTCCGAGCGCTCGGTCGGCCAGGAGGTCTCCTTCGGCGAGCGAGACACGCTCAAGGTCCGCGAGCTCGCGAAGTTCGACTTCAAGGGCATCGACATCGTGCTCTCCTCGCCGGGCGCCAAGGTCTCGGCCGTCCACAGCCCGCGCGCGGCGAAGGCGGGCGCCGTCGTCATCGACAACACCTCCTATTTCCGCATGGATCCCGAGGTGCCGCTCGTGGTGCCCGAGGTCAATGCGCACGCCATCAAGGACTACGCGAAGAGGAACATCATCGCCAATCCCAACTGCTCGACGATCCAGATGGTGGTGGCGCTCAAGCCGCTCCACGACCTCGCACGCATCAAGCGCGTGGTGGTCGCGACCTACCAGTCGGTGTCGGGGGCGGGCAAGGAGGCCATGGACGAGCTCTTCGAGCAGACGCGCGGAATCTACGTGGGCGACCAGCCGGTCAAGCACAAGTTCACCAAGCAGATCGCCTTCAACGTCATTCCTCACATCGACGTCTTCATGGAAGACGGCTCGACCAGGGAGGAATGGAAGATGCGGGTCGAGACCAAGAAAATCCTCGATCCGGAGATCGAGGTCGCCGCCACCTGCGTGCGCGTGCCGGTCTTCATCGGCCACGGCGAGGCGGTCAATCTCGAGTTCGCCAAGCCGGTCACGGTCGAGGCCGCGCGGGCGGCGCTCAAGGCCGCACCGGGCGTGGCACTCGTCGATTATCGCGCGGACGAGGGCTATGTGACGCCGGCCGAGTGCGCGGGCGAGGACGCGGTCTTCGTGAGCCGCATCCGCCAGGACCCCACGGTCGCCAACGGCTTGAGCCTCTGGGTCGTCTCGGACAATCTGCGCAAGGGGGCGGCGCTCAACGCCGTGCAGATCGCCGAGGAGCTGGTCCGCTCCTACATGCAGAAGGCGGCGTAGCGTGCCGATTCGGAAGTTCGTCTCACCCGGAGATAACCGTCATTGCGAGCGCAGCGAAGCAATCCAGCGCGCCTGGTGCGAAACTCTTTCTGGATTGCTTCGGCGCCCTTCGGGCGCCTCGCAATGACAAGTGTTTTCCTGATGTCGTGAATTTCAGAACCAGGACTCTCGCGAATCTTCAGATGGATAGGCAGCGCCGCGGCGGCGGTCACCACAGCGGATAGATGTGCGTCTCGTCGCTTTCCTTTTCGGCCTTGCGACGGCGCACCAAGCGGTTGAAAAGGGCGAAGGCGACGCCTGCCGCGACGAGGGTAAGCAAAATCCACAGCTCCACTAAGAGCACTCCCGCCGGTTCAATGCCACTCGCTCAAAGGACCGAAACCTACCTATACGGCTCCGGCTTGATTGTCAAAGTGCCGCGAGAGGCGGACGCCCAAGCGGCGCCACTTTCGCCCCGCCGGCAAGCCGGATAGGCTGTGGCCGTTGCAGGCGAAAGGAGAGACGCCGTCATGCCGGTCGTCGAGCGCATCAAGGCCTATCATGCGGAGCTCGCGCGCATCCGGCGGGACATCCATGCGCATCCGGAGCTCGGCTTCAAGGAGAAGCTGACCTCCGATCTCGTGGCGCGCGAGCTCGCGTCCTACGGCATCGAGGTCCATCGCGGCCTCGCCAAGACGGGTGTGGTCGGCCGCCTCAAGGCCGGGCGCGCCAACCGCGCGATCGGCTTGCGCGCCGACATGGATGCGCTCCCCATCCACGAGAAGAACGAGTTCGCGCACCGCTCGCAGAACGAGGGCGTCATGCACGCGTGCGGCCATGACGGGCACACGACCATGCTCCTGGGGGCTGCGCGCTATCTCGCCGAGACGCGCGACTTCGACGGCACGGTGCATTTCATCTTCCAGCCCGCCGAGGAAGGCGGCGCCGGCGCGCGGGTGATGATCGAGGAGGGGCTCTTCGACAAGTTCCCCTCAGATGCGGTCTACGGCATGCACAACTGGGCGACCGCCCCCGCCGGCACCTTCGGCATCCGCCCCGGCCCGATCATGGCCGCCTCGGGCAATTTCGACCTCGCGATCCAGGGCCGCGGCGCGCATGCGGCGCGGCCCGAGTCGGGAGTCGATCCCGTGGTGGTCGCCGCCAACATGGTGATGGCGATCCAGACGATCGCGAGCCGCAACGTGAGCGCCATCGACTCACTCGTGGTCAGCGTCACGCAGATCCACGGCGGAGACGCCTATAACGTCATCCCCGACGAAGTGAAGCTCTGCGGCAACGTGCGCGCCTACCGCCCCGAGGTGATCGCCAAGATCGCTCCCGCGCTCGAGCGCATCGCGGACGGTGTTGCCGCCACCTATGGCGCGCGCGCGAAACTCGCCTTCCGCATGCACTATCCCCCGCTCGTCAACCACGCCGAGGAGGCGCGGCTCGCGGGCGACGCGGCGGCTCTCGTGGTGGGCGAGGCGAACGTCAACCGCGAGATGGCGCCGCGCACGGCGTCCGAGGACTTCTCCTACATGCTCGAGGCCAAGCCCGGCGCCTTCATCTTCATCGGCAACGGCAAGGGCGAGGGCGCTTGCGACGTGCACAATCCCCACTACGACTTCAACGACGACATCATCCCGCTGGGCGCCAGCTTCTTCGTGCGGCTGATCGAGACGAACCTGCCGAAGCGTTGAGCGCTCAGCAGCCGAGCTGGTCGGCGAGCGCCTCGAAGTCCTGGGCGACGAAGTCCCACGCTTGCGCGGGCTCGAGGTCCGGCTTGCCGGCCGGGCCGTATTCCTGGGGCCGCGGCACGAAGGCGGTCCCGAGCCCTGAGGTGCTGGCCGCCTTGAGGTCCGAGTTGTGCGCGGCGACCATGACGCATTCGGCCGGCGACAGCCTGAGGAAGGCGACCGATTCGAGGTAGGCCTCGGGACAGGGCTTGTAGTGCCGCGCGAGCTCGGCGCCGAGAATCATGTCCCACGGCAAGCTAGCCCATTTCGCGAGCTCGACCATGAGCGAGACGTTGCCGTTCGAGCAGGTGGCGATGATGTACTTGCGCTTGAGACGCGCGAGCCCGTGGACGGCGTCCGGCCAGGGGTCGAGCCGGTGCCAGGCGCGGCTGAAGCGCTCCACGGCCGCTTCGGGGACGCCCTTCAGGCCGCGCTCGGCCAGGAGCCGGTCGAGGCTCATGCGATGGAGCTCGTCGAGCACGCGCCACGCCATTTCGCCGCGTCTTACCTTCTCGAGTGTGGGCTGATAGAGCCCGCGCCAGGCATCGGCGAAGGCCGTCCAGTCGACGCCCTCGATGCCGTTCTCGCGCCCGAAGGCTGCGCCCTCGCGCGCGATGCTCGTGCGCCAATCGACCACGGTGCCGAACACGTCGAAGAGGAGCGCCTTGAGGCCGGCTCCGGCACTCGGCTGGCTGGTCATGGGCATGGGCTGCTCGTCACCTCCGCGAAAGCGCTAGTTGATGCACGCATCTCAAGGACGCTTGCAGTGCCGTCGTGGGTCCTTCGAGGCGCGCCCCTTCGGGGCGCTCCTCAGGATGAGGCAAATTTGTGTGTGGCATAAAGACTTAACCTCATCCTGAGGAGCGAGCGCAGCGAGCGTCTCGAAGGACGCACCACGGCCAGTCCGAGGCACCTTTGCACAGCGAAACATCATGATTTGCCGGTGATCTTTGGATTTGTGTGCATCAACTAGCGCGAAAGCGGGGGTCCATGTTTGATGTCGGGCACCGGGTCAACCATGGATTCTCGCTTGCGCGGGAATGACGCCGAATGGTCGGAAGCGCATGGAAAGCAAGGCATTCATTCTCGCCTCGACCCGCATCAGGTGAAGATATGCACGAGCACGCCGGCGCCGAAGACGAGCATGATGACGCCGGAGGTCCGGTGAATCCAGTGCAGGTAGGCGTCCGAGACCGCGGCGCGGAAGAGATTGACGCCGCTGCAGAGAATGAGCCACCAGAAGGCCGAGCCGAGAAAGACCCCGCCCGTCACCAGGGCACCGCCCAGGAAGGTCTCCGTGCCCGTGGTGATGCCGACGGCGACGAACACCGCCGTCAGCGAGAAGATGGTGATCGGATTGGTGATGGTGAGGAGGAAGGTGGTGACCGAATCATGGGCGAGGTCGCTCGCCTCGGCTTGCGCGGGCGGCGGGCGCCACGGGCTCAAGAGGGTATGGCAGCCCATGACGAGGAGGAGGCTGCCGCCGGCGAGCTGGAACCAGTATTGCTGGCGCGCGAGGAACTCGGCGATGAAGCTGACGCCGAAGGCGGCGATGGCGCCGAACACCGCATCGGCGCACGCGGCCCCCAAGCCGGAGACCAGGCCGTAGAGCACGCCCTTGGTGAGCGAGCGCTGGATGCAGAGGACGCCTACGGGACCGACCGGTGCGGCGATCGCGAATCCCACGGCAAGGCCCTTGATGAAGAGAAGCAGCTGCATGAGGCCGATCAATCGAGGTGGAAGCGCTGCCCGTCGGCCGAGGTGACGCAGAGGCGACCCGCGCAAAGGGAATCAGCCACTTTCCGCGGGATGCTGCGTGCCTCCCGTCGGCCGTAACAGCCCCTTTAGCCTATCCTGGCGGCTTTGAACAGGCGCTTGGGCGCGCGCAATTCGTCCTGCGCCTCGACGAGGGCGAGCTCTCCGCTTCGCCTCCGAGCCGTCCTCGTCATCACCGCATGGATCGCCGAGACGGCATGCTCGAGGGCCAGGCGCGCGCTCTGCCGCTTGAGGTAATGGCCGAGGAAGAGGGCGCTGAAGCAGTCGCCGGCCCCGTGTGCCTCCGAGGGGACGGCGGGGCATTCGACAACCCAGGCCGCCTTGGCCTCGACCGCGAGCGTTGCGACGAGCGCGCGCCCGCGCGCCCGGCTGCCGAGGCCTTTCACCACGATCAGGCGCGGCCCGCGGGCAAGCAGGCCGCGCGCGGCGGCAAGGGCCGTGGCGATGCCGTCGATCTCGCGGCCGGCAAGCCAGCCGAGCTCGAAGGCGTTCGGCAACAGCATGTCGGCGCGCGCGATGGCGCGGTCGCGGAAGAACTCCGGGATGCCGGGGCGCACATAGAGGCCCTTGGCGCTGTCGCCCATGACCGGATCGCAGGCGAATAGTGCCTTCGCGTTCCCCACCTTCACGCGCGCGACCGCGTCCAAGGGCTGCTACCGAGGGCGGCGTCGCCGAGATAGCCGCTCAAGACCGCGGCGCAGCGCGCGAAGGCTCCGCACTCGGCGAGCCCGTCGAGCAGCGTCGCGATTTCCGCGGGGGCCGCGACATTTCCGTGCCAGCTGCCGTAGCCCGGATGGTGGGCGAGCCGCACGGTGTCGATGGGCCACACCTCATGGCCGAGACGCTCGAGTGCCAAGCGCGCCGCGCTGTTGCCGACGTGGCCGAAGACGACCGAGGACTGGATCGAGAGCACGTTCATAGCGGACGCCGGTCGAGGAGAGCGCGGATGCGCCCGAGCTTGCCACGCCGGCGCACGCGCGCGCCAGCTTCTTGCAACGCAGCATGAATCCTTGTTAGGGTCGCGGCAGGCACCGAGGCAGCGGCGCACGATCAGCGCACGTGTCGAGAGAGATGCAGCATGAGCCAGAGTGCGAGGCCCCGCCGCAGCGTGCTGTACATGCCGGGCTCGAACGCGCGCGCGCTCGAGAAGGCGCGCACGCTGACGGCGGATGCGCTCATCCTCGACCTCGAGGACGCGGTCGCCCCCGACGCCAAGGCCGCGGCGCGCGCCGGGATCGCCGCCGCACTCGCGGCCGGCGGCTATGGCGGGCGCGAGCTCATCGTGCGCGTGAACGCGCTCGACACGCCCTGGGGCTCGGGCGACCTCGCCATGGTCGCGCGCAGCTCGGCCCATGCCATCCTCTTGCCCAAGGTCGAGCGCAGAGCCGCGGTAGAGGAGGTGGAGAAGCGCCTCGAGGCCGCGGGGGCGGCCAAGGAGCTCGCCATCTGGTGCATGATGGAGACCCCGCTTGGCGTGCTCCATGCCGAGGAGATCGCTTCGTCCTCCGCCCGGATCGGCTGCCTCGTCATGGGCACCTCCGATCTCGCCAAGGACCTCCATGCCGCGCACACGCGCGAGCGGCTGCCGATGCTGACGAGCCTCGGCCTTTGCCTGCTCGCCGCGCGCGCCTTCGGCTTGGCCATCCTCGACGGCGTGCATCTCGATCTCGCCGACGACGAGGGCTTTGCCGCGAGCTGCCGGCAGGGCAAGGAGCTCGGCTTCGACGGCAAGACGCTCATCCATCCGAAGACGATCGCCCCTGCGAACGAGATCTTCGCGCCCTCGCCCGCGGAGGTCGCCTGGTCGCGCCGCATCATCGCGGCCCACGGCGAGGCGGCGAAGGCGGGCAAGGGTGTGGTTGTGGTCGACGGCAAGCTGATCGAGAGCCTGCACGTCGAGAGTGCGAGGCGGCTCGTCGCCTTGGCGGACGCCATCCAGGCACTCGAGGCGTCCGCCGCGGCCGCGGACTAGTGCTCGGAATCAGGGATACGTGATACACCCCCCTTCCTACCCTCCCCCTCAAGGGGGGAGGGAATATGGGGCGACTTCAGCGGCTTCCCCCTCCCCCTCGAAGGGGGAGGGTGGGGAGGGGGTGACGCTCGAATTTGCGAGAGTTGGCACTAAGGAGCCGCGCTATGGCGGGGGCGAAGACCACTTCCGGCAATTTCTTCGAGGACTTCCGCCTCGGCCAGGAGCTCGCGCACGCCACACCGCGCACGGTCGGTGCGGGCGATGCGGCCCTCTATCTGGCGTTGACCGGCACGCGCTTCGCGCTCAACTCGTCGGACGAGTTCGCGCGCGCCTGCGGGCTGCCGTGCGCGCCGCTCGACGATCTGCTCGCCTTTCACATCGTCTTCGGCAAGACCGTGCCGGACGTCTCGCTCAACGCGATCGCCAATCTCGGCTATGCCGACTGCCGCTTCCTGGCACCCGTCTATCCGGGCGACACGCTCCAGGCGAAGAGCCGCGTGATCGGGCTCAGGGAGAACGCCAACCGCCAGAGCGGCATCGTCTATGTGCGCTCGACGGGGACGAACGAGAGCGGCGAGACCGTGCTCGACTACGTGCGCTGGGTGATGGTGCGCAAGCGCGACGAGGCGGCACCGGCACCGACGGTCTCGGTGCCGACGCTTGCCCGCGCGGTGCCGGCGACGGCCCTCGCGCTGCCGGCGGGCCTGGCGCTCGAGCGCTACGACTACGCACTCGCCGGCTCGCCCTTCGCCTGGGAAGACTACGCGCCGGGCGAGCGCATCGATCACATCGACGGCGTCACTATCGAGGAAGCCGAGCACATGATGGCGACGCGGCTCTACCAGAACACGGCGCGGGTCCACTTCAACCAGCAGGCGCAAGCGGCCGACCGCTTCGGCCGCCGCCTCGTCTACGGCGGCCACATCATGAGCCTCGCGCGCGCGGCGAGCTTCAACGGCCTCGCCAACGCGGTCAAGATCGCCGCCATCAACGGCGGCCGTCACCTCGCCCCGAGCTTCGCCGGCGACACCATCTATGCCTGGAGCGAGGTGCTCGAGCGCTGGGAGATCGCGGGCAGGCGCGATCTCGGCGCGCTCCGCCTGCGCACGCTCGCGACCAAGGACCGGCGCGCCGGCGATTTTCCCGACAAGGACGCGCACGGGAAGTTCGACCCCGCAGTCGTGCTCGAGCTCGACTACACGGTGCTGCTCCCGCGGCGCGGCTGAGCCCGAAAAGTTTTCACCACGGAGGTCACGGAGGTCACGGAGAAGAGGAGGGAGACCTCGTGTCCTGGTTCTGAAATTCACGACATCAGGAAAACGCGTGTCATTGCGAGGCGCCCGAAGGGCGCCGAAGCAATCCAGAAAGGGTTTCGCACCAGACGCCCTGCCCCGGCGTACGCCGGGGTTCGCTGCGCTCGCAATGACGGTTATCTGCAGGCGAGACAGACCCGTGGTGAAACCTTGCGCAGCCGCTCGCCTGAGCTTCAAAACGAAACGCCGCGGAGGTGCATCCGCGGCGCTCTCGCAGGCGAGGCCCCGAAATAAAGTGAGGCGCCAGGAGCGTAAGCGAGAACCCACGCTACGTGTCCGGGCGGGACACTCCTGACGCCTCTGGAGCCGAAGCCCCATGGCTCGTGAAAGTGACCCGGCTTCCGGTCGTCTCCCTCCTCGGCAACGCCCCCGTGAAGGGACGCCCCGCCGGAGCGAGGAACCATATCCCCCTCGCGGGGGATCGCCGGCGAAAAGCCCACTCGTCGGCCGCGTCCGGTTCCTCCTGTCGCGTCCCTCCTCCCTTGCGGGCGGATTTTCGCGCCTAAGACCGCAAGGCCCCG
>DATEQI010000405.1:0-2207 GCA_035272805.1 Alphaproteobacteria bacterium
CGCCGTTGACACCCTTGTTGAGAACCGTCACCGCGGCGCGCGGAAAGCGACGCTCGAGTGCGGCGGCGAGCTGGCTCGGATAGGCGTGTGCTGAGTCGCTCGCACCGGCCCCCGCGGTCGATGACGAGCCGATCGCCACGATCTTGACCGGGAGTCCCTCGATCAGGCGCTCGCCCGTGTGATTGAGCGGGGCACCGAGCGCCATCGCCGATGGCGGGGCGGAGCATTCGTCGGTTTGGCTCTGCGCCAGGCCCGGCCCGGCGTGGGTCACGAGCGCTGCCGCGAAGAGGATCGCGGCCAGGGCCGCGAGGCGGTGGGTCATGATTGGCGCATTCGACGCATCGATTCGTCTCCTCTTTGGGCCTCGGACGGCCGCATGAGCCGCGTGCCGGCGCCAGCGAGTGCTGCCACGGCGAGCCAGTCGATTCGGCTTTGGTAGCGGGCGTTGGGATTGGAGAGCGCCCCGCAGACGAGAGCGTTACCTATAATGGCGAGCAATACAAGGGCCATCATCGTGGCGCTGACCCGATCTCGCCGCCTCAGCGCCAACCAAAGTGCCGGGAAAAGGGCGAGGAAGCACGCGAGCTGGATCGGGACCTGGATATCGTTGATCAGCGTGAAGTCGATGCCGGCTTGCTGCTCGGCGTGCGAGTAGGCCGGCATCTCGCGGGCGTAGTAGCTGCGGATGGCGTGGCCGATGAAGAAGTCCATCGGCGTGAGCCCGTCGCCGGTCTCGACCATGGCCAGCTGCTGGAAGGTGAGCTTGAGGGAGGCCCAGGCGTAGCTCAAGGGGAAATCGGTGAGGCAGCCTTGGATGATGCGGTCGGCCTCGCTCTGCATTCCGGTCCAGCCGCCGAGCCTCCAGAAGTCGGCATCGTGCCAGATAAAGTCGTTGGCGGTGGTCGGCAGCCGGTTGCGCGCCATGCACAGGCGCGGCTTGTAGAGTCCCGGCTTCCGGCAAACCTCGTCGAGATAGCGCTTGGCGAGGCCGTCCTGCACGAGGAGCCCGAGCGTCAAGACCGAGCTCGGCTGCACGAGGAAGGCGCGGCCGGTCATCAGCCAATTGGAGCCGACGGCGATGCCGAGGGCGGCCACGAAGGCGATCGCCGTCGTGCGCAGCTTGGGCGAGAGGAAGGGCCAACCCCGCGCCGCGAGGAAGCGCTGGGCAAGGAGGCAGAGAATGAGCCCGCCTATGATCGCGAAGTGGGAGGTGTGCGTTGCCGTCCCGAGCGCGAGGATGGCAACCAGCGCCCAGCGCCTCAAGGTGCTCAGCGTGCCCGCCTCGAAGGCCAGCACGAGGGTGGCGAGTGCTACGGCCCCCGTGAAGGCGTCGGGAATGATCTGGCTGGTGGACCACGGAAGCCCGGTGAGGAGCGAGAGCAACGCGGCCAGGAGCACGAACGCGCGTCGGGGTGCCGACGGCATGAAAAGCCGGCAGGCCTCGAAGAGCACGTAGGCCACCATCAGGCTCTGCACGAAAACGACGCCCCACAGGCTGTGCGCAAGCCGCCCGAAGAGGGCAAAGACACCGTAGGCCGCCGTCCGGTAGATCGGCATGTCCCAGGTGAAGGGCATCACCACATAGTCGACACTGTCGTAGTAGGCGAGCGGATAGCCGTTCCACAGCGCGGGCGAGGCAAAGAGAAGCGTGACGACGGCCACGGCCAGGAGTGACCAGGGCGTCGCATCGGCCCTCTCCCGGAGGCGAGCATGCTCCAAGACTGTCATGGAGGAGTGCAAGGCTGTTTCGCCCGATAGTGTTCTCGTTGTTTCCCGAAATATGGCCCTTATGGCGAAAGGGCGGGCACGGACGACCGCTGTCTTTTCCGGTATTTGTCGCATTTTTGCAAGAAAATGCTGAACCAGGCCTGAATGGAGCGGCAAAATTCGATTTTGCCGGTCGGGGTGCCCGCAGGTTGGGAGAGCCGAAGCAGAGACTAGCAGCCCGATTCGGAAGCTCGTCTCACCGGGAAATAACCGTCATTGCGAGCGCAGCGAACCCCGGCGTACGCCGGGGCAGGGCGCCTCGTGCGAAGCCCATTCTGGATTGCTTCGGCGCCCTTTGGGCGCCTCGCAATGACAAATATTTTCCTGATGTCGTGAATTTCAGAACCAGGTCTAGCGCCTCGGCGCTTCCCGCTCCGCAAAGCGAGCGATTCTTATTCTCGCATCTGCGAGATGGGCGATGAAAGCCTCGCTCAGGAAGT
>DATEQI010000406.1:0-2657 GCA_035272805.1 Alphaproteobacteria bacterium
ATCGCCGCGGTGGCGGCGGAGGAGCTCTTCGGCGTGCTCAAGGCCCCGATCCGCCGCTTGGCCGCCCCGCGCATCCCGGTGCCTTATTCGCCGCCGCTCGAGGCGGTGTGCAAGGTCACGCCGGCGAAGATCGCCGAGACGGTGCGGGCGATGGTGGGCTAGCGCGGGTTTTCGGATTTGGGGACTTCCTGTCGGGCCTTGAAGCCTCGCTATGTTGTGCTACATTGTAGCCCAAGGAGGACCGTACCATGCCTGCCAATTCCGTCGTCCGTGCTCGTATCGACGAGCGCACAAAGAAAGAAGCCGCCGCTGTGTTGAGCGCGATCGGGCTCACGGTGTCGGATGCCTTCCGTCTGATGATGAGGAAGATCGCGAAGGAGAAGGCCCTCCCGTTCGAGCCGCTGGTGCCGAATGACGAGACCATCGAGGCGATGAAGGCGGCGCGGCGCGGTGAGGTGGTGACGGCC
Organism: Alphaproteobacteria bacterium; assembly: GCA_035272805.1. GTDB lineage: Bacteria > Pseudomonadota > Alphaproteobacteria > JACZXZ01 > JACZXZ01 > DASPPM01. The sequence goes on from DATEQI010000406.1 coordinate 468, forward strand.
GGCCCACCGGATAAGCTGCTCACCAGCCTCAATGCGGACGATTAAATACACGAGCCGCTTCAAGCGTGATTACAAGCGCGAGAAGTCGGGCCGGCATGGCAAAGGCCTCGACGCCGATCTCATGGCGGCAGTTACAATGTTGGCGAAGGATGGCCCGTTGCCGCGGCGCTATTTCGATCACTCGTTTGGCGGCAAATGGCGCGATTACCGCGACTGCCACATCAAGCCCGACCTCGTGCTGATCTATCGCAAGCCGGACGATGCAAGCTTGGAACTCGTCCGGCTGGGCTCGCATAGCGAGCTCGGGCTGTGAATGCAGCGCCACGCTTTGGTAAGATCTTGCCGGCACGCATCGCCGAGACGGTGCGGGCGATGGTGCGGTAGCGCGGGTTTAGTATAGTGCAGCGAGACGGGAGATGAAGATGCACGGACCGATCGCGGGCCCCTGCGCTTGGCGCGGCGGTATCGCGCGACGCGCGTGCGGTTTCCCCGCGTGAGCGCGCTCGACTCGCCGCTCGAGCGCTGGAATGAGCGCTTCGCCGCCGAGGACTACTATTTCGGCAAGGAGCCGAACCGCTTCCTGGCCGCGCACGCGCATTTGCTCAAGGCGGGTCAGAGCGCGCTCGCCGTCGCCGACGGCGAGGGGCGCAACGGCGTGTGGCTCGCTGAGCGCGGGCTCGAGGTGCTCTCGCTCGACTTCTCGCCGAAGGCACTCGCCAAGGCGCGGCGGCTCGCGGCCGAGCGCAAGGTGAGGCTCGCGTTGCAAGAGGCCGATCTCGCCCGCTGGCCGTGGCCGGAGGCGCGCTTCGAGGTGGCCGTCGCGATCTTCATCCAATTCGCCGGCCCGGAGTTGCGGAGCATCATCTTCGCGGGCCTCAAGAAGTGCCTGAAGCCGGGCGGCCTTCTGCTCCTCCACGGCTACCGCCCCAAGCAGCTCGAGTACAAGACCGGCGGCCCGCCGCTCGTAGAAAATCTCTACACGGAGGCCATGCTGCGCGCGAGCTTCGCCGACATGGAGATTCTCGAGCTCCGCGCCTACGACGAGGCGATCCACGAGGGCCGCGGTCACGTCGGCATGTCGGCGCTCATCGATCTCGTGGCGCGGAAGCTCTAGCCGCGCTCAGCCGGGCTGACGCTTGAGCTCGACCTCGACGAAGGCCATGGGCGCATTGCCGGCATTGAAGACGTTGTGCTCGACCCCTGCCTTGCGGAAGTAGGCGACACCCGGCGCCAGATCGGCCAAGCTCTCGCCGGCCGCGGCGACGGCGCGCAGCTTGCCGACGGTGAGCGGCACGACGACGTAGTCGTAGTCGTGCCGGTGAGGACCCGTCTCCGCACCCGGCGCGAAGCGCCACTCGGTGACCCGCACGTCGTCCGAATCGATGCGTAAAATTCCTTCCGCCTGCGTCATGTCCGGCCCCTTCCTCGCCACCCTCGAAGACGCCGAAGGTGCCATGGGGCCGACCAAGGCGTCCAGGCCGGAGGCCGGGCCGCCTAAGGCCGCATGGCCGCTTCCAGCACCTTACGGCAGTCGGCGGCCTTAGACCGGCTTGTCCGTAAGGCCGAATTGGAGCATCATTCCACAAAATCCCCGGTCATCGGGTGAATGTCGGCACAGGGAGTCGGCACAGGCAGGGAGGATAAGACTCATGGCCACCGCGTCCACCTACGGCAAGCTTTCGGACAGCCAACACAGCGCGGAATTGCGCAAAGCGGTGGTCGCCGCAACGGTCGGCACCACCATCGAGTGGTACGATTTCTTCATCTACGGCACCGCCGCCGGGCTGGTATTTCCGAAACTCTACTTTCCCAACGAAGATCCCCTGACCGGGACGCTGTTGGCGTTCAGCACCTACTTCGTCGGCTTCGTCGGCCGGCCGATCGGGGCTGCGATCTTCGGGCATTACGGCGACCGCATCGGCCGCAAGGCGACGCTCATCGCGACGCTGCTTTGCATGGGTCTGGCGACTTTCCTCATCGCGTTCGTGCCGAGCTATGCGTCGATCGGCATCTGGGGCGCGGTCATCCTGACGGTTCTGCGGATGATTCAGGGCATCGGCGTCGGCGGCGAATGGGGCGGTTCGGTGCTGCTGGCGATGGAATGGGCGCGCACCAATCGTCACCGCGGCCTGGTGGCGTCGGGCCCGCAGCTTGGCGTCCCCGCTGGATTGCTGCTGGCTTATTCGGCGG
>DATEQI010000407.1:0-2765 GCA_035272805.1 Alphaproteobacteria bacterium
TCGTTGCGCTGCAGGCCGACCAGAGCACGCTCATCGCACGACTGAGCGAGCGGGCGACGAACCGCAGCATCGCCGTCGAGCGCGCCATTGCCATGACCGGCCTCGACGTGAACAAGCTGCTCGCGGAGGCCGGCAAGGACGCCGGCAATGACGAAGGCTCCCGACACGGCCCCAAGGTCGGGCTTGGCGGACCATTCGTCGCCTATCGCCCGGAGAAGATGGCCTCGGCCAAGCCCAGCGCGCGCTCGAGCGAAATCGATTTCGTCGTCTCGACGCTCGAAAAGCAGGACGAGCGCCACGAGGGGCTGAAACGCATTCTCGCGCGCCTGCCGCTTGCGAGCCCGCTCGACGGCTACAGGATCGTGAGCGATTTCGGCAAGCGAATCGACCCGATCAACGGCCGTCTCGCCATGCACGAGGGCGTAGACCTGACGAGCGAGCCGGGTGCCCAGGTGCTCGCAACGGCGCCCGGAGTCGTCGTCTTCGCCGGCTGGAATGGCACTTACGGCAAGATGGTCGAGATCGACCACGGCATGGGCGTCCACACACGCTATGCGCACCTCAGGTCGATCGTGGTGGAGCCCGGCCGCAAGGTGGCTGCGCGCACGGAAGTCGGCATCATCGGCAGCACCGGACGCAGTACGGGTACTCACGTGCATTATGAGGTTCTAGTCGAGGATCAGCACTACGATCCTGTCAAGTTCATCAAGGCAGGTGAATATGTTTTCAGCAAAAACTAGCGAGAAGCCGGCGCCTCGCGAGGCGCCGCGCCCTCACGGCAAGAGCATGCCGTCGATCATCAGCAATCAACTGGTGGTGCACGGCAACCTCACCGCCGACGGCGACATCCAGGTCGACGGCACCGTCGAAGGCGACATCAAGACGAACGTGCTGACGATCGGGGAGGGTGGCACGGTCAAGGGGGCGATCACGGCGGAGACCGTCATGGTCGCCGGCACCGTGCACGGCCAGGTCCGCGCCAAGACCGTGTCGCTCGCGCGCACCGCGCGCGTGCAAGGCGACATCTGGCACGAGAGCCTGGCAATCGAGGCCGGTGCGCGTTTCGAAGGCAGCTGCAAGCACCTGAGCTCGGCCACCGCCGCCGACGGCGAGGTGGCGAGCTGGGCCAAAGCGCGCCGTGCCGCTACTGGAGGCACCTCGACGATCGAGGAGAGCGCCCCGCACGTCCAAGCCTCCTAGGCGCGCGCGCCGATAGCGCTATAGTCGCGCGAGGAACGCGTCGAGTGCGGCGCGCGCCTCCGGCTCCTCGAGCGAGGGCGTGTGCCCGACGCCGGGCACGCTCACGCGCACGAGGTCGGGCTTCTCGCGCGCCATGCGCGCGAACGTCGCCTCGCTCAGCACGTCCGATAGCGCGCCGCGGATCGCCAGCACCGGCACCTTGCCGAGCGAGCGGAAGAGCGGCCACAGGTCTGGCACGGGAGTGCTGCTTTTGAGCAACGGCTTGGCGATCGCCACGTCCCAGTCGAAGTGCAGGAGGCCGTCCTGGCCCAGGCGATAGGTGCCTTCGGCGAGGCGCCGCCACTCCTCCTCGCGCGTGAGCCCCAACTTCGGAAACAAGGTCTTGATGTGCTCCTGGGCGGTTGCCCAGTCGGGCTGCGCGCGATCGACGGAGATATAGCCGAGGATGCGGGAGAGGCCGCTTCCTGAAATTTCCGGACCCGCGTCGTTGAGCACTACGCCGACGAGACTGGCCGGCAGGAGCGCTCCCAGCGCCATGGCGAGAATGCCGCCGAGCGAGGTGCCGACCACGATCACCCTGTGCAGGTTCGCGGCGGCGAGGAGATGGCGGATGTCGCCGAGATACGTCTCCGCACGGTAGTTGCGCCAGTCGCGGTCGTATTGGGAGCGGCCGCGGCCGCGATAGTCCACAGAGATCACCCGGCGCGCTTCGGCCTGCCGTGCCGCGAAGCGCTCGTAGTCCTTGGCGTTGCGCGTGAGCCCGGAGAGGCAAAGGAGCGGGATTGGTAGCGCCGCCGGGTCGCCGTAGTCGCGATAGTAAAGCTCTAGATCGTCCTCTGAGCGGTAGGTGCGTTCGCGGTAACCGACCGCCATCGCCGCGTCGTGCTCAGAGGCCGAGAATTGCCGGGAGCTCGGCGAGCGAGCGGATCTCGGCGTCGGGCCGGCCCGGCAGGCGTTCCCGGCGCTGGCCGTAGCGATTGCACCAGACGACCTTGAAGCCGAAGGCGGATGCGCCGTGCGCGTCCCAGGCGTTCGACGACTGGAAGGCGATCCTGTCGGCAGGCACGCCGAGCCGGTCCGCGGCAAGCTGGTAGACCCTCGGATGCGGCTTGTAGACGCCGGCCTCCTCGACCGAGAGCACGGCATCGAGGAGGGCGCCGAGCCGCGCGCCCTCGACCGCCGCCGCGAGCATCCTGGGCGAGCCGTTCGAGAGGATCGCGGTCTTCATCCCCGCGGCCCTGAGCTGCTCGAGCATGGCGGGAACCTCGGGGAAGCAGTCGAGCGTCAGGTAGCAGCTCATCAGACGCTCCTTGAGCGCCGCATCGGCGACGCCGAGCGTCTCGAGGGCATAGTCGAGAGCATCGGACGTCACCTGCCAGAATTCGGCATGGCGGCCCATGAGGGCACGGAGCCAGCTGTACTGGAGCTGCTTGTCGCGCCACAGGCGGGAGAGCGCGTCCGCCTTGTCGCCGAGCGCCTCGCGGCAGCGCGCGGCCGCCGAGTTGTAGTCGAAAATCGTGCCATAGGCATCGAATACCGCGGCGCGAATGCCGGCGAACGGCGGC
>DATEQI010000408.1:0-2173 GCA_035272805.1 Alphaproteobacteria bacterium
GCCCGCACCGATCTCCATCAGCTTGCAAGCACGATAGAGGCGGTTCACCTCCATCTCCCACATGAAGCCGCTGCCGCCGTGAATCTGAACGGCGTCGGCTGCCACGCGCGAGGTCGCTTCCGCGCAGTAGAGAATGGACGCTGCCGTGAGCTGATGGACACCGCCACGTCCGCCGCCGCCGATCTCCAGCACGTTCACGACCGCGAGCGCCTTGTAAGCAAGCAGCCGCATCGACTCGATCGCGGTGTACATGTCCGCGAGCTTTGCCTGGATGATTTGGAACTCGCCGATCGGACGGCCGAACTGCCGGCGTTGCCGCGCATAATCGAGGGCAAGCTGCAAGCAGCGTTCAGCGATCCCGATCGACAAGGTCGCGCCCACCGCACGCTCGAGGTCGAGGCCGCTCATGACGACCGCGACGCCGGCGTTTTCCTCACCTACGCGGTTGGCGACGGGAACCCGGCAGTCGTCGAAGACGAGCTCCGCCGTCGGGCTGCCGCGGAAGCCCATCTTGATGAGCTTCTGCGCCACCGAAAAGCCAGGCGCGCTCTTTTCGACGAGGAACGCGGTGATGCCCTTGGGGCCAAGCTCCGGCGAAGTCTTCGCGTACACGAGCAGCACATCGGCGATCGAGCCGTTTGTGATGAATAGCTTGCGACCGTTCAGGACGTAGTGATCCCCGTCGCGTCGCGCCGTCGTGCGCATGCCGCCGAGTGCGTCGGAGCCGGCGCCGGGCTCGGTGAGGCCGAGCGCGCCGACCAGCGTCCCGTCGGCGAGACCCGGCAAGTAGCGTTTCTTCTGTTCCGGACTCGCGTTGCGCTGGACGTTGTTCACGCAGAGATTCTCGTGGGCAAGCCACGAGAGGGCGACGGCCTGGTTCCAGCGCGCAAAACCCTGGCCCACCAGCGCCGACGAAAAAAGGTCGAGTCCGGGTCCGCCTTCCGACTCCGGGATCGTGAGGCCGAGGTAGCCCGCCGCGCCGAGCCGACGGAAGAGTCCTTCCGGCCACCACTCGTCGTCGTCCATCTTCCTGGCCAGTGGCGCCAGCTCCTTGCGCGCGAAGTCGTCGGCGAGGGCCAGCGTGCGGCACTGATCTTCGGTCAATTCGTAGGGGTTTGGAGCGGGCGCGATGCGGGCCATAGGGCCTCCTGGGCTCGAATGTGAGTATCATTTGCCAGAGACTCGGTCCGAGACAAGGACCCGCAACGTTCTTCGGCACCGCATCGCGTTCACAACTCCGACTCTTCCGCGACCATCGGTTCTCTGTTAAGTGAGCATCACTCAGTCAGGAGATTCGCGAGGGGCTGAGCCAATGCCGATCTCGCCAACCCGCATCGACCCGCGCTCGGAGACGTTTATTGCCAATCGGCGGGCCATGCTCGAGAAGCTCGACCGCCTCGCGGCGTTGCAGCGCCAGGCGCTACTCGGCGGCGGAGAGCGCTACATCGAGCGGCATCACCGGCGCGGGAAGCTTTTGCCGCGCGAGCGTATCGAGCTGCTAGTTGACCGTGACTCGCCGTTCCTCGAGCTGTCACCCTACGCGGCGGCCGAGACCGAGTACGAGGTCGGCGCATCGCTCGTGACTGGGATCGGTGTCGTCTCCGGGACGGAATGCCTGATCCTCGCCAACGACCCGACCGTGCGCGGCGGCGCGATAAACCCGTACTCGCTCGCCAAGATGTTGCGCGGCTACCAAATCTCGATCGAGAACCGGCTCCCGCTCGTCTATCTGGTCGAGTCAGGCGGCGCGGACCTCCCGCGCCAGGCGGAGATCTTCGTGCCCGGCGGCGCGATGTTCCGCAACTTGACGCGTTCTTCGGGGCGGCGCGTGCCGACGATCGCGCTCGTGTTTGGCAACTCGACGGCCGGTGGCGCCTACCTGCCCGGCCTCTCCGACTACGTCGTCATGGTGCGCAATCGCGCCAAGGTCTTCCTCGGCGGCCCGCCGCTCGTGAAGATGGCGACGGGTGAGGACGCCAATGACGAGGAGCTCGGCGGCGCCGAAATGCACGCCAGCTTGTCGGGCCTCGCTGACTACATGGCGCTCGACGAGCCCGACGCACTGCGGCTTGGCCGGCGCATCGTCGCCCGCCTCGCATGGCGCAAGCTCGGCCGCGGCCCGAGTGCGGCGCCGCATGAGCCGCGCTACGACACCGACGAGCTGCTCGGTATC
>DATEQI010000409.1:0-7203 GCA_035272805.1 Alphaproteobacteria bacterium
TGGTCGGGGGTCGGCCGGCTTGACCTGGTTCTGAAATTCACCACATCAGTAAGACGCTTGTCATTGCGAGGCGCCCGAAGGGCAACGAAGCAATCCAGAGAGAGTTTCGCACCACACGCACTGGATTGCTTCGCTGCGCTCGCAATGACGGCTATTTCCGGGTGAGACGAACTTCCGAATCGCGACGCTAGAGACCTTCGTCACTGCTTTGGCCGATCCCAAGATCACGTTCGAGTGCGCTATTTGGCCGATCTTCCCTCTCGGCAACCCCCTGAGATTGCGGAAAAATCTGCGCCCGATCCGCCGCTTTGGCCGATACCTTGGCCGGTATTCAACGCTCATCTCCCTTGCGCACACAAGTACAGCGCCCTCACCGGCCGAGATAGGAGGCCAGCACCTCGCGGCTGTTGATGAGGGCCGCAGCCGGGCCCGAATGGACGATGGCGCCGTTCTGCAGCACATAGGCACTCTCCGCCACGGCCGCGGCGACGCCGACGTTCTGCTCGACCAGGAGGATGGTGAGCCCGCGCGCGTGAAGGGCCCTGATCGTCTCGACCATCCTATCGACGATGACGGGGGCGAGGCCGGCGGAAGGCTCGTCCATGAGGAGCAAGCGCGGGCGCGACATGAGCGCGCGGCCGATCGCCACCTGCTGCTGCTCCCCACCCGAGAGCGAGCTCGCGCGCTTCTTGCGGTGCTCGGCGAGTGCGGGGAAGAGTGCCAGCATCTCCGCCTTGTCGGCGGCAATTCCGGCGCGGTCGCGCCGCGTCACGGCGCCGAGCTCGAGGTTCTCCTCGACCGTCATGGTGGCGAAGATCTCGCGGCCCTGCGGCACTTGCGCGATGCCAAGCTTGACGATGCGGTCGGGCGGCAGCCCCGCGGTCTCCTCGCCCTTGACCGCGATGCTCCCCGCCCGCGGCCGGATCAGGCCGGCGAGCGCATTCAAGACCGTGGTCTTGCCCGAGCCGTTGCCGCCGAGAAGGGCCACCACCTTCCCCTCCGGCACCTCGAAGGAGACGTCGCGCAAGACCTCGGTGACGCCGTACCACACCTTAAGATGATCGACGCGCAGCATCGAACCCGCTTCCCAGATAGGCCTCGATCACTTGGCCGTTAGCGCTGACCTCCTCGGGCCTGCCGTCTGCGATTTTCATTCCGTAGTTGAGCACCACGACGCGGTCGCACACGTCCATCACCAGGCGCACCACATGCTCGATCATGACGAACGTCACCCCGCGCTCGTCGCGGATGCGGCGCAAGAGACCGTCGAGCTCCGCCACCCGGGTCAAGCTCAGGCCCACGGCCGGCTCGTCGAGCAGCACGAGCTTGGGCTCGCTGACGAGCGTGCGCGCGATCTCGACAATGCGCTGCTGGCCGAAGGAGAGCTCCGTGCCCGGCCGATGGGCGAAGCGCTCCATGCCCACGTAGGCGAGCGCCTGCCAGGCCTTCCCGGCGGCCTCCTCCTCCTCCGCGCGCATGGCGCGGGTGCGCAAGGCGGCGGCCAAGGCGCTCGCGTGCGTGCGCAGATGAAGGCCGGTCATGACGTTCTCGAGCACCGTCATGCCCGGAAAGAGCTGCGACATTTGAAAGGTGCGCCCGAGCCCGAGTGCTGCGATCTCGGTCGGGCGGCGGCCGGTGATGCGCGTACCCGCGAGATGAATCTCGCCTTGGCTCGCGCGGCTCAAGCCCGAGATCGTGTTGAGGAGCGTGGTCTTGCCGGCACCATTGGGGCCGATGATGCCGACGATCTCGCCTTCGGCCACCTCGAAGCTCACCTCGGAGAGCGCCAGCACGCCGCCGAAGGCGACCGAGAGATCGCGTACCGAGAGCATTCTCATCGCCCTTCTCCCCGCGCGGGCTCGGCCGCGGCCGCGGGACTTGCCGGCGCGCTCACGACATAGCGCCGGCGGTCGAAGGAGCTGAGCGGCTCCTCCCAGCCGGGGAGGCGGCGCAAGAGCGTCACGATGCCGCGCGGCCGGAAAAGGACGAAGGCGATGAGGATGGAGCCGAAGACGATCTCCTGGGTCGATTTGAACTCGCGCAGGAGCTCGAGCAGGGCGACCATGACGGTGGCGCCTATCACCGAGCCCACGATCGAGCCCATGCCGCCGACCACGATCATCGACTTCTGGATGATCATCTGGAAGAGGTCGAAGCCCTCGGGCGAGATGTAGCCCAAAAGCGGCGTGTAAAGCGCCCCTGCGACGCCGGCATAGAAGCCGCTCAAGGCGAACGCGAGCGCCTTGTAGCGCAGGAGATCGATGCCGAGCGACTGGGCCGCGATCTCGCCGTCGCGGATCGCCACGAAGGCGCGGCCGATGCGGGAGCGCACCAGCGACCAGGCGAGCACGACGAGAATGATCGTCACCACCCAGCTCAGATAATAGATGCCGAGATCGGGGCCGATCGGAAGCGGGCTCAAATCGAGATTCGGCACGCGGAAGCCGCCGCCGCCATAGGTCACGGAGTTCCAGTGCAGCAACACCCATTGGGAGAACATGGCAAAGGCGAGCGTGCTGAGTGCCAAGTAGATGCCGGAAAGCCGCAGTGCCGGGAAGGTGATCGCCGTGCCGATCAGCATGGCAAGCACGGCACCGCCGGGGGCGGCGAGCAGGTAGGGCAAACCGAGCCGCACCTCGAGCAGGCCGGTGCCGTAGGCGCCGATCCCGAACATCGCCGCGTTGGCCAGCGCGAACTGGCCGGCATAGCCGACGAGGAGGTTCAGGCCGAGTGCGAGGATGATGTAGAGGAGGGCGAGGTTCGAGACAAAGAGGATGTACGGGTTGGCGACCCAGGGGACGATCGCGAGCCCGAGGAAGAGGAGGACGAGAAACTGCCGGCTGCCGAATGCTGCGCGCACCTCAGACCTTCCGCAGGCTGCGGCCGCCGAAGAGGCCCTGCGGCAGGAAGATCAGCACCAGCATGATGACGATGTAGGACGAGACGTCCTGCAGGTTGGTGCTGATGTAGCCGCCGGAGAACGCCTCGATGAGGCCGATGAGGAAGCCGCCCACCACCGCACCCGGGATGCTGGTGAGGCCGCCGAGCACGGCGGCGGCGAAGGACTTGATGAAGAGCACGAAGCCGATGTCCGGATAAAGGAGCGTGATCGGCGCCATCAGCACGGCCGCGGCACCCGCGACCGAGGTGCCGACGGCGAAGGTGTACATGTAGACGCGGCCCGTTCGGATGCCGACGAGCTTCGCCGCCTTTTGATTGTCGGCGGTCGCCTGCATCATCTTGCCGAGCCGCGTGAATTTGAAGAAGGCCGCGAAGAGCAGCATCACGGCGATGGCGCCGGCCAGCACGATGAGCTGCTGTGGCATCACGAGGACGCCTCCGAAGGATATAGGCGTCGGGCTCGCCAGCGGCGGGAAGGGTATGAAATCCCCCTTCCCGCCCCAGACGCCCCTGGCGATGCCCTTGAGCACGAAGGAAAGCCCGATGGTCGCGAGCAGCACGCTCACCAGGCTCTGCTCCATGAGCGGTCGAAAGGCGATGCGCTCGGCTAAGGCGCCGATGACGAAGCCTGCCGCGACCGCGAGCACGAGGGAGAGGACGTAGGGCATCCCCCACATCACGTGGAAGGTGTAGGCGATGAAGCCGCAGATCATGAAGAGATCGCCGTGCGCGAAATTCACCGCCCGCGTCGCCTTGTAGACGACCGTGATGCCGAGCGCCACGAGGGCATAAAGCGCCCCCGTGGTGATGCCCGAGGCAAGCAGGTAGCCGAACATCATCATGGCCGAGCGCCGTTCCGCGCTGTCTCGCGCCGCATCACCCCCCCTCCCCGGCCCTCCCCCTCGTGGGGGGAGGGGGAAGTGGACGCGGAGTCACGAACTCTCCGGCGCACAAGCTGTTCGCCTCCCCCCTTGAGGGGGAGGTCGTCCGAGGCCCTTGGCCTCGGACGGGTGGGGGGTGGATCACGCGCCTGATTCCAGCCCGCGCCGCGTCACCCGGCCGCCCTACTGGACCGTGGTCACCCCGACCATCTCGGCATGGTCGCCCGCCGCCTTCATCCAGGCCGGGCTGTTGTTGCATTGATGGCTCGCCGGGTCGTTGCACACGATCGTCGAGGCGTAGGTGTCGGTATCGATCTTGATGTGCGCCATCGCCGCGAGAAACTTCTCGCGCGTGAGCTCGGGCCCGGCTTCCTTGAGGGCTGCCACCATCACCTCGCCGGCGCCGATGCCCATCAGGTTGAACACGGAGAGCTCGTCGTTCGGGAAGAGCTGCTTGACGAGCGTCGTCCATTCCTTGACCTGCGGGTCAGAGGGCGCGTAGCGCACCGCGGCCGGCGTCACGAACCTGTCGGTGGCGCCGGGAATAGCCACGTCCTTGGTGAAGGCGACGGGGTCGGCGATCCCGGTCTGTCCGATCAGCATCGGGTTTTGACCGAGCTTGTTGAGCGTGCGGGTCAAGACCGCGCCCGGCTTGGGATAGAGCACCATGATGACCGCGTCGGCGCCCGCTTGCGCGATCTTGAGCCCCTGCGTCGTGGCGTCGTTGTCGTCGACCGTCATCTCGAGATCGAGGACGGGCTCGATGTTGCGCCGCTTCAAGTCCGCCATGAGCGGAGTGTAGCGCGACTGGCCCCAGGCGTCGTGTTGGGAGACCACGGCGATCTTCTTGAGGCCGTGGTCGACCGCGTATTGGACCTGCGAGCGGCTCTCGATCGAGGCAGTGAGCATGGTGGTGTAGATGTATTTGCTGACCGGATCGGAGATGCCGTCGGCGACGGAAGCAAAGCAGTTGAAGGGAATCTGGTCCTTCTCGATCTCCGGACGCGCGGCAAGCGTCGCATTCGAGCAGCCGCCGCCGATGAGCGCGAAGACCTTGTCCTCGAACACGAGCTTCTTGACCGCGGCGATCGCGGTCGCGGGGTCGCAGCGGTCGTCCTCGCGCACCAGCACGAGCTTGCGCCCGTTCACGCCACCCGCCGCGTTCACCTTGTAGAACACAGCGTCGACGCCGTTCATGGTGAGCTTGCCGTAGAGGTACTGCGGCCCGGTCATGGCGCCGAAGGAGCCGAGCCTGATCTCGTCCTTGCTGACGCCGGGCACGTCTTCGGCCCGGGCAGCAGCACCCGCCATGGCGCCGGCGATGATAAGCGCCACGCCCGTCGTGGTTGCCATTCGTAGAATATTCATTCCATTCCTCCTCTTAAAGACGTTCACCACGGAGAACACGGAGAAAAAATACTCTAGCGTTGTCCTCCGTGTCCTCCGTGTCCTCCGTGGTGAAACCTTCAGTCGATTTCAGCGGCCGACGAAGTGCGGCCGGCGCTTGTCCATGAAGGCCTTCGCACCTTCCTTGTAGTCGGCACTCTCGAAGGCCTGGCGCACGAGGGCCTCGATCTTTGCCGCGTTCCGCTCGACCTCGCCGCGCGCGAGCGCATCCAGCGTGAGCTTGGCGCCCGCGATCGAGAGTGGGGCGTTGCCCACCATGCTGCCGGCGAAGGCCAGTGCTGCCTCGACCACGTCGCCCTCGACCACCTTGTCGACGAGGCCCATGCGTACCGCCTCGGCCGCGTCCACGAGATCGCCGCCGAAGAGGATACGCTTGGCATTCGCGAGACCGACGAGCGAAAGGAGAAGCTCGCACTCGCGGACGCTGTAGATGGTCCCGAGTTTCGCCGCGGGAATGCCAAGCCGCGCATCCCCGAGGGCCACGCGGAAGTCGCACGCCATGGCGAGCGCGCAGCCCCCGCCCACGCAATAACCTTGGATCGCCGCGATGCTCGGCTGCGGCAGCGCTTGGATAGCGGTATAGCAGGCTTCCACCTGGCGCTCATAGGCGGCACCCGACTCCTCGTCCGCGCGCGAGTGCGAGAATTCGCTGATGTCCGCACCCGCGGAAAAATGGCCGGCCGCACCGGTGAGGATGACGAGGCGCACCTCGCGCGCGCGGGCGAGCTCGACGAAGCTGCGGGCGAGATCGCGCCAGGCCGCGAGATTGCAGGCGTTGCGCCGCGCCGGCCGGTCGATCGTCACGACCGCGACCTCGGGACTCCGCCTGGCGACGATGATGTCCGACACGCCCAACCACCCGTTCCGCCGCCGCGCCTGCGGATTTTCCGATCACGCTCGACGAGCCCCGCGCGCGGCGCGCTTGCGGGGCCTCCCGCCCCGTGTGCTCCGCATCCTTTTGGAAAAGCGCTTCGCCTCGCGGTTTGGCCGCCGATTATCGTTGCAACTCTTTGCTTTGCATATTTTATTTAGCACGAGAGTCACGGGGTGCCGACGCTTTGTCAAGCGCATTTCCAGGGAGGACGCTCAAAATGCCGGGAGCCTTAGAGGGACTGCGCGTGCTGGATCTGACGCAGCATCTGTCGGGGCCGTATTGCGCCATGGTGCTCGCCGACCAGGGTGCCGACGTGATCAAGATCGAGAAGCCCGGCAAGGGCGATGATGCGCGCGAGATGCCGCCCTTCGTCGGCGGCGAGGGCGCCCCCTTCATGCTGTGGAACCGCAACAAGCGGAGCGTCGTGCTCGACCTCAAGACGGCGGAAGGGGTGGCGACGCTCGACAAGCTCGCGGCCGGCGCCGACGTACTGATCGAGAATTTCCGCCCGGGCACCACGGATCGCATCGGCATCGGCTATGCGCGTCTCGCCGCGCTCAATCCGCGCCTCATCTACTGCTCGATCTCCGGCTTCGGGCAGAGCGGACCCTACCGCAGCCGCGGCGGCTTCGACCTCATGATCCAGGCGATGTCGGGGCTCATGTCGGTCAACGGCGACCCCGACGGCCCGCCGATGCGGCTCCCCATCGCCATCTCGGACGTGGCCGGCGGTATGTTCGGCGCGGTCGGCATCCTCGCGGCCCTTGCCGCGCGCGAGCGCAGCGGACGCGGCCAGCAGGTCGACGTCTCGCTCTATGAATCGGCGGTCGCCTTCGGGGTCTACGAGGCCGCCTATTATTTCGCCACCGGCAAGAACCCGCCGCGCCTGGGCCAGGCCCATCGCGGCAGCTCGCCCTACCAGGTGTTCCGCACGAGCGACGGCTGGATCACCGTGGGCGGCGGCACCCAGGAATTCTGGCTCCGGCTCTGCCGCCTCTTCGGCTGCGAGGAGCTCGCCCGCGACCCGCGCTTCGCCGACAACGCGGCGCGCGTCGCCAACAACGCCGCATTGGTCGAGCTCCTCGAGCCGCGCCTCGCGCGCGAGAGCAACGCCCATTGGCAGGCGCTCTTAGGCGAGCA
>DATEQI010000410.1:0-15375 GCA_035272805.1 Alphaproteobacteria bacterium
TGATGCACATCGACACGACGCCTCTTGGCCGCGGTTGCCGCGGCTACGCCCGCCGGCAATGCCGCGGTGGCGCCGAGGGCCGCCAGTCCGGCAAGAAACTGCCGGCGCGAGCCGCCCGGGCTACAAGAGGTCTGCTCGTTCCTAAGCCTGCTTCTAGCCGTCATTGCCGTTCTCTCCCCTCTTATCGGCGCCTGTGACCGTCGTCACACCTCCTCGACCTCGACGATGCCCGGGAGCGCCCTGATCGCCTGGCGGAGCTGGGGCGAGCAGCCGTAACGGCCTTGCAGCGCGATCTCGATCTCGCGCCCCGCCGCCATGGCGATGAGCCAGATGCGGCCCTTGCCTTTGCTCTCGCGCGCGAGGAGGTGCCGGAGCGAGGTCAGGGGGTCCGCGTCGTTGACGTAGATGCGCAATGAGGCCCCCACGTTCTGGGCCGCCTTGTCCAACGCCTCGATCGACTGGGCGGTGAAGCGTACCTGCTCGCCATCGGCGCGTCCGTCGGCCGCGATGAGAAGCGGGGCGCCCTGGTCGATGAGCTCGCGCGCGGCCGAGAGCGTCTCGGCGAAGAGCGTCACCTCGAACACCCCGCTCGTGTCGGAAAGCTGCAAGAAGGCGAAGCGGTTGCCGCGCGCCGAGGTGCGCTCCTGCTTGCCGATCGGCGTGCCGGCAAGGCGGACCCGGCTGAGCCGGCCTTCGGCCACGCGCTGGAACGCTTCCGCCGCCCTGATCACGCCCAGCCGTTCGAGCGTCTTGCCGTAGGTATCCAGCGGGTGGGCGGAGAGATAGAAGCCGACCGCCTCGAACTCGCGCTTGAGCCGGTCCATGGGCGGCCAGTCCGCCACGGCTGGCAGCACCAGCGGAGCGGCCGCCTGGCTGCCTCCCTCTGTTGCGAGGACCGTGAAAAGCGAGGTCTGCTCGCTCGCGCGCTCCTCGGCCGCCCTGCTCGCGTGACGCACGATCTGCTCGACCGCCTCGAACACTTGGCGCCGGTTCGGGCACAGCCCGTCGAAGGCGCCGGCCGCGGCCAAGCTTTCGAGCTGCCGCTTGTTGAGGTTGCGCCCGTCGAGGCGATCCGCGAAATCGGCGAGCGACTGAAAGCGGCCGTGGCTCCTGCGCTCCTCGACAAGGCTCTTCATTGCAGCAGCCCCCACACCTTTGAGGGCGGCGAGCGCGTAGCGGATCGCGATGCCTTCTTCGCCCGTCTCGACCGTGAAGGCGACCTCGGAGCGGTTGATGTCCGGTGGCAGGAGCGTTATGCCAACTCTATGCAACTCCTGGCGAAACACGTTGAGCTTGTCCGTGTTCCCCAAATCGTAGGCCATCGAGGCCGCGAAGAACTCGACGGGATAATTGGCCTTGAGAAAGGCGGTCTGGTAGGCAATGAGCGCATAGGGTGCCGAGTGACACTTGTTGAAACCGTAGCCGGCGAATTTGTTGACCTTGTCAAAGATGCCGGCGGCCTGCGCGGCATCCACCCCGCGCACGACCGCCCCCTCGATGAAGCCCTTGCGTTGCGCCTCCATCTCCTCGCGGATTTTTTTGCCCATGGCGCGACGGAGGAGATCGGCCCCCCCGAGCGTGTAGCCCGAGAGCTCCTGGGCGATTTGCATGACCTGCTCCTGGTAGACCATGATCCCGAAGGTCTCCTTGAGGATCGGCTCCAGCGAGGGATGCAGGTAATCGGCGGGCTCGATTCCGTTCTTGACGTTGATGTATTTGGGGATGTCGTCCATCGGGCCGGGCCGGTAGAGCGCCACGATGGCAATGATGTCCTCGAAGCGGTCCGGCTTGAGACGGCGCAGCACGTCGCGCATGCCCGAGCCTTCCAACTGGAACACTCCGGTTGTCTCGCCTCGGCTCAACATCTCATAGGTCAGTTGATCACCAAGAGGGATTGCATTGATATCAAATAAGATATTTCGTTGACGCAACAATTCTGCGGCGCGCGCGATCACGCTCAGCGTCTTGAGCCCGAGAAAGTCGAACTTCACCAGCCCGGCGGCCTCGACCCATTTCATATTGAATTGGGTCACGGGCATCTCGGAGCGCGGGTCGCGGTAGAGCGGGATGAGCTCGTCGAGCGGCCGGTCGCCGATCACCACGCCGGCCGCATGGGTCGAGGCGTGACGATAGAGCCCCTCGAGCTTGAGCGCTATGTCGATCAAGCGGGCGACCGTCTCGTCCTCGGCGCGCATGTGCTGGAGGAGCGGCTCGCCCTCGATCGCCCTCTGGAGGCTTACCGGATTGGCCGGATTGTTCGGGACCATCTTGCAAATGCGGTCGACCTGACCATAGGGCATCTGGAGCACACGGCCGACATCGCGCAGCACCGCCCGCGCCTGGAGCTTGCCGAAGGTGATGATCTGGGCAACTCGGTCGCGCCCGTAGCGCTCCTGCACGTAGTGGATGACCTCGTCGCGCCGCTCCTGGCAGAAATCGACGTCGAAGTCGGGCATCGAGACGCGTTCAGGATTGAGAAAGCGCTCGAAAAGGAGCCCCCAACGCAAGGGATCCAAATCCGTAATGGTCAGCGACCAGGCGACCACGGAGCCGGCACCCGAGCCCCGCCCGGGTCCCACGGGAATGCCTTGCGCCTTGGCCCATTTGATGAAATCCGAGACGATGAGGAAGTAGCCGGCAAAGCCCATCTGATTGATCACGCCGAGCTCGTAACGCAGGCGCTCGCGGTAGGGCCGGGCCGCGGCCTTCTGTTCCTCTCCGCTCATTCCCGGCTTGAGGACGTGCCCGGCGAGCCGCCGCTCGAGCCCCTCGCTCGCCTGGGCCTTGAGCTCTTCCTCCTCGGAAATTCCGCTTGGCGTCGGGAAGGGCGGCAGGATCGGCTTGCGCGGGGTGGGATAGAACGAGCAGCGCCGGGCGATGGCGAGCGTGTTGTCGAGGGCCTCAGGGATATCGCGGAAGAGGGCGCGCATCTCCGCCGCCGACTTGAAGCGATGCTCGGGGGTGAGCCGGCGCCGCTCCGGCTCCGAGATGTAGGTGCCCTCGGCGATGCAGAGGAGCGCATCGTGCGCCTCGAACATGCCCTCATCCGCGAAGAACGCCTCGTTGGTCGCGACAAGCGGCAGACCGTGACGATAGGCGAGATCGAGAAGCGGGGCCTCGAGGCGGTTCTCGAGCGCAATTCCGTGGCGCTGCAGCTCGACATAGAGCCGGCCGTCGAAGATGCGGGCCAGATGCAGCAGCATGGCTTCCGCCGCCGAGGACTGGCCCTCGGCGAGGAGCCGGCCGAGCGGCCCCTTGAGCCCGCCGGTGAGTGCCAAAAGGCCGTCGTTGGACCCGGCAATGTCGGCGAGGCCCAATTGAGGCGCCTCCCCGCTCGGCGTGGCAAGGAAGGAGCGGCTCACGAGCTTGAGGAGCGAGCGGTAGCCGGCCTCATCCTTGGCCAGGAGCACGAGTTGGTCGGGGCTGGCTGCCCCTACCCCCGCATGGGCCTCGCGCTCTTCACGCCTGAGCGCCATCTGGCAGCCGATGATGGGCTGGACTCCCGCCGCCTCGGCGGCTTGGGCGAACTCGAGGGCGCCGAAGAGGTTGCCGGTATCCGTAATCGCCACCGCGGGCATGCCGTGCCGCTTGGCGAGCTCGACAAGCGCCTTGATCTTGATCGCCCCCTCGGAGAGCGAGTAGGCCGAATGGACCCGCAGATGGACGAAATCGGCGTGGGGCATAACGCTTCAAGGGCGACAAGACGACTACGAGACCGCTCCCGCCGAGGCGATCTCACTGCAAAGAGGATAGCAGCATGTTGCGGTTCCCGGGAGAATATTTATCCACATGTTGTTGGCAACACGCTAGGCGCCCTGTGCTCTCCCTTGCTCACCTGGTCGCCGATCTCCTGGGCCTGCTTGTAGGTAACCAGATCGGGCAGGCGGCGGCGTGTTCGGCGTTCCAAGGCTTGAGCCAGGGCCGGATTAACATTGCCGGCGTAAAGCTGATTCGCGTATTACCGGCCTGATGGCTTTTCGCGCGCGGCGACCTGCGCCTCAACATGAGCGCTAAACTGCTTGCCTGTTCGCACGGCTTCGCCTGCCCGCTCCCGCGATACCTCGGAACCGGGGCCAGTTTCACAATCGGCAATAGCCTTGAGATTGTAAGCGCGGGAGAGGAATCCGCGCAGGGCGACCGTCAGATTCGGGTCGTCCTTGGTCAGCCGCAGGAACTCCGTTTGCACGCCCCGGTGGGATTTAAACACTCTGCCGACGCGCTCGAATATAAGCGCCTGGGCAGCGTGAAAGCCCGCGAGGTAGGCCGTGCGTCCCGCAGCATCATTGAGGCCAACGCCGAGCATAGTGTCTGCCTCGGCGAGCAGGTGCTGCGCTTTCGCCAGAAAGGCGGATGCCTCCGGGGTCACAGGTCAAGGCCGTCCCGCCGGATTTCGTGCATGAGCGGCGATCTATCCCGGTACGCCGCCGCTGGGAAGGGCATGGCGTCGAAGAAGGTGCCCGTCTCATCGAGGAACCGCACGCGCAGATCGGCCAGCCGGTCGAGTTCAGCCCAACGGTCGGGCAAGCTGGTGAGGAATACGGCGACATCGTAATCGGATGCCCGCCCCCCCTCGCCCCGCGCGCGCGAACCGAAGAGCACGACCCGATCCAGCCGCGCGCCATAAAGGTTGTCTAAGGCGGCGCGGAAGCGGGTTAAAATCGGATCGTTAGCCAGTTTTTTGTCCATCATTCGTTCCTACCACGGGCAGGGGGCCTTAATCAATCGCTAAGTATTTGATAACGCCACTTATCTTTTATTTTAATGGTCTGATTTGAAGCCTTTGACTGTCACTTTCGACTCCAATACGTCTGCCTTCGAGTTCGGTGACGCGAGGACGCCTCCTCCTCCCAGTTCACAAGTTCCCAACATAGCTGTAGGATTTTCTCGGCCAGGGCAAAAATACCTCCTGTAGTCACGCGATGCGGCTTTTCCGCTGGCCTAGATTTCGGGTCAACAAGTTCTTTTGCATCCTCTGACTCAGTTGTTTGCCACATATGATGGATCATACCGTTGCGCTCAAGGGCAAGCTGCACCTCGCGGGGTTGTTGGCAACAGGTGGAACTCCCCCGCTTTGCCGCCGCTTAGGCGGGCACGACCTGCCCCGCGCTCAGCTCGAGCACGCGGTCCATGCGCCGGGCCAGCTCCTGGTTATGCGTGGCCACGAGGGCGGCGAGCCCGGTCTGCCGCACGATGCCGTGGAGCTGCGTGAACACATTCTGCGCCGTGTCGCGGTCGAGGTTCCCGGTGGGCTCGTCGGCCAAGAGGACCCGCGGCGCGTTGGCGATCGCGCGCACGATGGCGACGCGCTGCTGCTCGCCGCCGGAGAGCCGGGCCGGGCGGTGGCTCTCCCGCTCCGCGAGCCCGACCATGGCGAGGAGCTGGCGCGCGCGCTCCCGTGCCACCTCGCGCGAGAGGCCGGCGATGAGCTGCGGCAGCATAACGTTCTCGAGGGCGGAGAATTCGGGCAGGAGGTGATGGAACTGGTAGACGAAGCCCAGATGAATGCGCCTGAGCCGCGTGCGCTCGTCGTCGCCGAGCGTGCCGCAAGGCATGCCGTTGACGATGACCTCGCCGCCATCGGGGCGCTCGAGCAAACCCGCCACGTGAAGGAGCGTGGACTTGCCGGCCCCGGACGGTCCGACGAGCGCTACGATCTCGCCGGCCTCGACCGCAAGCGAGAGGCCGCGCAGCACCTCGAGCACCTCGCTGCCCTGGCGGTAGGTGCGCACGACGTTGCGTAACGCCAATGCCGGCGCGGCGGCGGCAGGAGCGCTCGGCTCACTCATAGCGCAGCGCCTCCACGGGATCGAGGCGTGCGGCGCGCCATGCGGGATAGATGCTGGCGAGGAAGGAGAGACCGAGGCTCATGGCCACGACCGTGACGACCTCAGCCGGATCGACCACGGCGGGAAGCTGCGTCAGATAGAAGAACTCGGATGGGAAGAGGTTCTGGCCGGTGGTGCGCTCAAGCCACTGGTGGATGCCCTCGATGTTGTCGCAAAAGAGCAAGGCGAGCACGAGGCCGGCCGCGGTGCCCACGACGCCGATGCTCATGCCGCTCATGAAGAAGATACGCATGATCATGCCGCGGGTCGCCCCCATGGTGCGCAGGATCGCGATGCCGCGCGCCTTGTCGTTCACCAGCATGATCAGGCCGGAGATGATGTTGAAGGCGGCGACGACGATGATGAGCGTCACCACGATGGTGTAGAGGTTGCGCTGCAGCGCCACGAAATTGAAGTAGCTGGCGTTCACCCGCTCCCACGGGATCGCGGCCATGCCGGGACCCGCGGCATTCTGGACCGCCGGGATCATCGCCTGCGCCCGCTCCGGATCCTGGATGCGGACCTCGAGCTCGCTCACCGCGTTCGGCAGCCGGAAGTAGAGCTGTGCCGCCTCGAGCGGCATGTACATGTAGGCGCTGTCGTATTCGTACATGCCGACATTGAAGATGGCGGCGACATGGTAGGTCTTGATGCGCGGGATCGTGCCGAAGGCGGTCACCGGGCCCTCCGGCGTGATCAGGGACACTTGGCCGCCCAGGTTGACGCCCAGGCGATTGGCGAAGCGATAGCCGACCGCGACGCCGTCGTCGTTGAAGTCGTCGAGCGAGCCGGCGACGAGCTTCTCCGAGACGATGGCGAGCTTCTTGAGGTCCTCCTGCTTGATGCCGCGCACGATCGCCCCCGTCGTGCTGCTGCGCGCCGTCGCGATCGCCTGGCCGTCGACCTGGGGGATGGCGCTCACCACGCCGGGAACCTTGCGCACGGCCGCGGCGATCTCGTCGTAATGGGCGAGCTTGCCGGTCGTATCCTCTACCGAGATGTGGCCGTTCAAGCCGAGAATGCGCTCGATGAGCTGCTGGCGGAAGCCGTTGAAGATCGCGAGCGTGATGATGAGCGCCATCACGCCGAGCAGGATGCCGATGAGCGAGAACCAGGAGACGACGGAGATGAATCCCTCTTGGCGCCGCGCCCGCAAGTAGCGCATCGCCACCATGCGCTCGAAGGGCGAGAAGATCATCTCCCCGCACCTAGCGAGAGAGGCGCGCGAAGGCGCTCTCGAGGGAGAGCTCCTCGCGCTCCCCGCTCCTGCGCGCCTTAAGCTCGACGACTCCCGCCTTGAGCCCGCGCGGACCGACGACGAGCTGCCACGGCAGCCCGATCAGGTCCATCTCCGCGAACTTGGCCCCTGCGCTTTCGTTGCGATCGTCGTAGAGCACCTCGACCTTCGCCGCCGCGAGCTTGCCGTAGATCTCGTCGCAGGCGCTCACGCAAGCGGCATCGCTCGCGCGCAGATTGACGAGCCCTACCTTGAAGGGCGCTACCGGCTCGGGCCAGATGATGCCATTCTCGTCGTGGCTCGCCTCGATGATGGCGCCGACAAGGCGGGAGACGCCGATGCCGTAGGAGCCCATGTGCGCGGCGTGTTGCTCCCCCTTCGCATCGGCGACGTAGGCCTTAAGCGGCATCGAGTATTTGGTGCCGAAATAGAAGATATGGCCGACCTCGATGCCGCGCGCCTCGACGCGCTTTTCGGGGGCGATCTTGGCAAAGGCCTTGGCATCGTGCTTGTCGTCGGTCGCCGCATAAAGGCTGGTCCAGTAGCCGACCACGGGCTCGAGATCGGCCTCGTAGTCGACGCTGCTGCCGAGAACGTCGAACTCGACGAAGTCGCGGTGGCAATAGACCTTGCTCTCGCCGGTGTCCGCGAGAATGATGAACTCGTGGCTCATGTCGCCGCCGATGGGTCCGCTTTCGGCCGCCATCGGGATCGCCTTCAGGCCCATGCGCGCGAAGGTGCGCAGGTAGGCGACGAACATCTTGTTGTAGGAACGCTTGGCGCCGGCGAAATCGAGGTCGAAGGAGTAGGCGTCCTTCATCAGGAACTCGCGCCCGCGCATGACGCCGAAGCGCGGCCGCACCTCGTCGCGGAACTTCCACTGGACGTGGTAGAGGAGCTTCGGCAGCTCGCGGTAGCTCTTGACCGAGGCACGGAAGATTTCCGTGATCTGCTCCTCGTTGGTGGGACCGTAGAGCATCTCGCGCTCGTGCCGGTCGAGGATGCGCAGCATCTCCTTGCCGTAGTCCTCGTAGCGCCCGGACTCCTTCCACAGGTCGGCCGCCTGGATGGTCGGCATCAGGAGCTCCTGGCAGCCTGCCCTGTCCTGCTCCTCGCGCACGATCTGCTCGATCTTCTTGAGCGCGCGAAAGCCAAGCGGCAGCCAACTATAGATACCGGCGCTCGCCTGTCGGATCATGCCGGCGCGCAGCATGTAGCGGTGCGAGACGATCTGCGCCTCGGCCGGGTTCTCCTTGAGGGTCGGCATGAAATAAGCGGAGAGTCGCATCCTGCCCTCTTCTCGTGGCTGCGCTCTGAAGGGCCCGGGGTCTCAGGCGCTCGACAGTGGGCCGGAATGTAGGCTAAGGGCCCGCGCGATAGCAATGCCGCTCAGAGCGCCCAAGCCCGCGCTTGGAGGCCTGGCGGCACGCGTCCTTCCCTCGCTTGGCGCGGCCGCCCCCAGGGGATCACATTGATCACATTCGGGTGAGGCAAGGCGGCCGGCATCTGGAGCTGCTGATCGCGCCGCGGCGTCTCATGTATCCTCCAGGCAACTACCGCAGCAACCGAGGAGGCCTCGATGACCACCGCCGACCCACACGCCAAGAGTCTCGCGGGCAAGACCGATTTCTCGCGCCGCGCCTTCCTCGCCGCGGGGCTCGGCAGCGGCTTCGCCCTTGCGGTATTGCCGGTGTCGGCGGAGACCATCACGACCGACGCCGAGGGGCTTACCGCGGGCGACGTGGAAATCCCGGTCGAGGGCGGCAAGATGCCGGCCTATCGCGCCATGCCCGCGCTAAAGGGGCGCTTCGCCACGGTCTTGGTGGTGCAGGAGGTCTTCGGCGTCCACGAGCATATCAAGGACATCTGCCGCCGCTTCGCCAAGCTCGGCTATTTCGCGGTGGCGCCCCACCTTTATTGGCGCTTCGGCGATGTGACCAAGCTCAGCGAAATTTCCGAGGTCGTCAAATTCGCCAACCGCGCCTCCGAGCCTCAGGTGATGTCCGACCTCGACGCGACCATCGCCTGGGCAAAGAGCACAAAAAAGGCCAACACCTCGCGCACGGGCATCACCGGCTTCTGCCGCGGCGGCCGCTATGTCTGGCTCTATGCCGAGCATAACCCGCATCTCAAGGCCGCCGTCGCCTGGTACGGCCCCCTTGCCATGGCCAAGTCGGAGCTCACGCCCGTCGATCCGCCCGATCAGGTCGCCGAGCTCAAAGTGCCGGTGCTTGGCCTCTATGGTGCGGCCGACCAAGGCATTCCTGTGGCCGAGGTGGAGAAGTTCCGCGACGCGCTCAAGGCCGCCGGCAAGAAGTGCGATTTCGTGATCTACCCGGACACCCCGCACGGCTTCTTCGCCGACTATCGGCCGAGCTATCGCCCGGAGGCGGCAGCCGACGGCTGGAAACGGCTCCAGGCCTGGTTCAAGAGCCACGGCGTGGCTTAACGGCGTCCGCCGGCCGCAGCTGTCATTCGGCGTTGAAAGATGCCCGCGATGTGCGGCTGCGCGGATCGTCCAGTCAATCCGTTGGAGCGACCCATACGCGGCGCGAGCACCGCCATCGCCATGACGGAGTGCTTGGATCCGATCCAGCTTCGTCCGCCATGGCCCCGGCTTCGCCAGCGGCTTCATTGTACGACGAATGACGGAGTAGGCCACCAGGCGGAGGGTCGCGATCGTCGTTTGTTGGTCATCGAAAACCCTTAAGCCTTGCATCTGTGATTGGTTGAACTTCTTATGGTTGTGTGCGATTATCTCGCCAGCCATTTTTTGTAGCGGTGGGGGGACGCAGAATGGCACGATCGAGCACGACCGTTGCCATCCGCCCTCCTGCCGATCGCACGTCAACGACGTCGCAATGCGATCGTTTCGATCGCGCCGACGCTCCGCCACTCGGGCTGCGCCGCGTCCTCACCCAGGTCTGCCACGATCTCTACGGCACCAAGGATGTGCAGGACGCGATTACTGCCAGCTATGTCTGGATGGCGGACCAGATCGGTCACCTGACGCTCGGGCTTGCGCCGACGATCCTGCTCTGCTGGATTGCGACTTTGTTTTGGCCCACGACCATAACCGGCTGCGTCTGGCGCTGCGCGATCTTTGGCGCCGCCGCGGCTTTGGTCTTCGCTTATTGGGTCTATAAGGAGCTGACCGACCTCAAAGAAACCCGGGCGCGTGCCGGGCACGTGTTCCCGTTCGATTCAGGAGACATTGTCTGGAACGTGAAAACCGCGTTGCTGTATTTCGGCATCGGCGGTCTCATCGCTGTTGGCGCTTTCATCTCCTGGCAACTGTTTTTGCTGGCCCTTCTGTTGACGGGTTGGCCAGCCTTGAGGGTGGCATTCTGGTGGCTACGTCGGAAGCTCGCGTTTCAGCAGGCTGGATTGCCTTATCTCTATCGTCTTGCCAATTTCACGACCAAGCTTGCGCCCAATCTCCTGGACACCGTCTCCCACATTGCCAATCTCAAGAACCGCAAGACGCTGCTGCTCAAGGTCCTCTTCTGGCGCGATGTCGTTCCGGAAAGAGAGCCCGCGATCCGACACGTGATGATCACCGGCCCCCTCGGCGCCGGCAAAACCAGCCTGTGCGTCGGCATAGGCACCGAGTTTGCTTTCGCCCTGGGCAAGGGCCGGTACCTTTCCGCAACAAAGCTGGTCCAGCTCGTCCTTGCCGATCAGAGCAAAGGTGGCGATCGCGATTACGACGACGGCCGGGTGCTGTGGCGCTGGCGGGACTGTGATCTTCTCCTCATCGACGACGTGGACGCAGGCGTAAGCTCGCCGGACGTTGGTGTGCCGGGGGGATCGGCCCATTTGATCGAGCCGGAGGTATTCGTCAGAGCCTTGTCGGATGGTAAGCCCCGCCCGCCGTTGGATTGGCTCGGCCCTCGGCGCAGTGTCTGGGTCCTCGGTGATCCATCCGAGGCGGCATCCTGGCGGCGCGCGATCGCGGGGCTAATGCAGGTCGGCGAGCGCGACATCGCTCTCGTCGAGCTCGGCAGCACCTCAGAGTAGCGGGAGTTCCATACGAACCGCCCGACGGAAGCGGAAGGTCGATTGCTTGACCGGTAAGCTGAGCCACTCCTCGGCATCGAATGCCAACGCTTCGCCGACAGGAATCGCACGTCGCATCGTCGGCTACTTTGCCGGTGTTGTGGGTGTGCTGCTGCTCGCGGCCAGCGCGTTTTGGTGGCGCGGAGAGGCCGAGTGGGGGCGGTTCGAGCCCTTGACACCGGAGCAGGCGTTCGCCGAGGGAAGCTTCGGGCTCGAATTGGCACCGCTGAAGTACATCCTCGTGGCATCGAACGTGTCGGCGACCGCGCTCGGCACGTCGTGGATACGCCGCTTCGGCTTTCTTAGCCGCAAGACCCCGGCCGCCGGTGCCTGCGAGGCTGACGCGCCTCAGAACCTCCCCGTCGGTTTCACCGTCAGCAACCGTCTGCCCGGCAGCGCCACGCCGTTGCCCGTCAAGTTCGTCGGGCTCTCCTGTGCCGCATGTCATGCGGCCTCGATCGGCGAGAGCGGCCCGATCCTGGGCGTCGGCACCCAAACAGCCGATGTCATCGGCTTCACCGATGCGTTTCTCAACGCCGTCCTCGACCCGGCACTCAATTCCAAAATCATCCTTGGCGCCTATGACAGGCAATGTCCCGGCGAGGCGAGCGGCTTCCGCGCACAGGCCGCGCGTTGGGTCGAGGCCTTCTTCATCGATCGGTGGCTGAGCGGCGTCCGCGCCCAAACGCGCGAGAACGTTACGAAATACGACTTGCCATACCACGGCGCCGAACTCGGCTCGCCGGACAACATTCCAACCGGACCCAGCCGGACCCGACCGTTTCGCAGCGTCGTGCGGAACACTCTCGACCTCCCGGGTGCCAAAAACATCGCTTACTCGAAAGTCCCCCTGGCGGCGATGCAGGGCCTGAAACGATGGAGCCAATTCGACGGCAGCATCGGCGATCCGGTGGTGCGCAGCATGATCGCCGTGTTCACCTCGGGCGCATCGCTCGCCGCTCTGAACGAGCCTCAGATCTCCGACAACATCGTCAAAGCCGCGGCGTATACGTTGCGGCGCGGAATCGATCCACCGCTGCCTTCGCTCGCCGAGACCTTCCCGAACCGGCCCAAGCCATCGGCCGAGACGCTGGAAAAGGGCCACCTGGTTTATGTGCGCGCATGCGATGGCTGCCACGGACATCCAAATGGGGCCGGCTGGTCGCTGCCAAGTGCAAGCGGCGATCCCCCCTCGATCACGCCATTGCCAGAAATAGGCACCGATCCTGGCCGCATCATATTCCGTTACGCCGACATGTTGCCCATTGCACTGTCGGCAACGCTGCCGGCGGCCGACGTCACCGTCCAGCGTGAGGCTCTGGTGGCCCAGTCCGCAAAGGCAATCCGTCAGGGTGATTTGGCGCAGGCCGACTGGTGGAACGAAGCGATCATCGCATTGGAGGCGCGGTCGCGCGAGTTCCCGGCGGGCCATCGCAGGGCATTTCCGGCAGGCGACGTCACCCAGCGCGACGGTTACCAGAACGCGCCGATCCCCTTCATTTGGCTGCGTGCTCCCTATCTGCACAACGGGAGCGTGCCGACGGTGCGCCAGCTCATTGGTTTGGACGAGCGCCCTACCCGGTTCTGCCGCGGCGACGCCGGCTATGATCCAATCGCCATCGGCGTTATAGCGCCGCCGCCCGGCGCCAATGGTTGCGACAGCAAGGCACCGTTCCTGTTCGACACAACGCAACCGGGAAACTCGAACGCCGGCCACCTCCATCCGCCGCCCGGAACGGTCGCGCGCGAAGAGTTGGAGGCGCTGCTGGCCTATGTGGGGACGCTGTGACGACCGCTCGCCGCTCCGACCCACTTCCGTTCGGTCTCGCCCTCCTGTTGCTGGGCGCGGGGGTCGTCGCTTTCACGTTGCTGTCCCTTTCTGCCGACGACGTCAGCTATGCCCGTACCGAGTGGACAGCACTTCTCTCAATGTTGCTGGCTACGCCGGCCGTTCTCTTGTACGTGCTTGATCGTGGCACGCCGGGCCCCTGGTGGCGCGCCTTCTGGACCGTCGGACTGATCGCGTATCTCTTGCATTTCTGGTGGGCGGTGTTCCGCTCGTTCAACGGCGATCTCGGTGCCGTGGTCGAGCGGCAGGGCTGGGTCGCCTATACGAACTTCGCCGTGACTGGCTTGTGGACTCTCGACGTCCTTATTGCCTGGGTGCTGCCGGGCCGTGCGGATACCTTGGCTCGCATCGTTCTACGTTCGGTGACGTGGGCAGCCGTCACCGCGAGTTTCCTGGCCGCCGCGGCGCTATTCCGCACAGGAACGATCGCCCAGATCGGCGATGCGCTCGCCCTTGCGCTGGTGATCGCATTTCTCGTACGTGTGCTCGGGCTTGCGCGCCTCCTCGCAGGCGAGCCGAAGTAATCGTCGCGCCTGCTCAGCCGCCCGGAGGCGGCCCCCGACGGCTGGAAGCGGCTCCAGGCCTGGTTCAGAGCCACGGCGTGGCTTAGGCGGAACGACGGCATTTCTCGAGAGGTGGGACGGCCTTCTGTAAAAAAGGGCAACTTACTGCAATTATTGCCGTTTTTTGTTGCAAGCGTGACTTGCCTTGAGCATGATGCCAGGTGCCGCACGGGAGGTGCCCAGCGCCTTTTCCAGGCGGCCAAGAAGGGGCTCGTTCCGCGAGGACGGCCACAAGTGTACGGAGGAAAACTCGGCGTCGTACGAGAAAGGCAACTCATCCGCTCGTAGACAACAATAAATCCGTAACGCCACAGAAAATCTCGACGACGCAACAGGGCAAGGCTCCTCCGGAGCGCTTGCCTTTTTTTCAACGCAACTCGGCGGCGGCTCTCAGCTATGCCCGCATCCACGGCGGCGAGAGCCTGGCGATGCGCTTGAAGACGGGACAGCTCTGCCGGTGCGCTCCCGCTAGATAGCCGATCGACATGAGGAACTCGCCGGTGATCTCCCCCCCGGTGAAGACGAAGGTCTCTTTGAAGAGCTTGACCCATTCGTCCTTCTCGCGCGGGTGATGGGCGGCGAGCCAAGCGGCGAACGAGCCGTGGCTCTCCCTCAAGCCCCGGATGCGCTTCGCGTTCTCGATCACGGCAGCGACCTTGAGGCGGTTGCGGATGATGCCCGGATCGCCCAAGAGCCGCGCCTTTTGGCGTTTGCCGAAGCGGGCGACGCGGTCCACCTCGAAGCCGTGGAAGGCGCGCCGGAAGCCCTCGCGCTTTTTGAGCATGGTGAGCCAATTGAGTCCGGCCTGGTTGATCTCCAGTGCCAAGCGCTCGAAGAGCTCACGCTCGCCCGCGAGAGGAAAACCGTACTCCTCATCGTGGTAGGCGCCATGCCATTCGTGGCCCGGAGCAACGTCGCAATAATGCGAGCCCATCTCAGCCGTTGCGGAACGAGATCAGGTTGGTGGATGCCAAGCCGTACGCCATGCCCCAAAGCAGGATCGCGATCCCGGTCGTGACCAGCGCCTTGAGCCACAACCTCGGCCGCGTCGGCGCGCTCGTCGCGTGACCCTTTTCGACTTGGCCCTCATCGGGAATGCGCACACCCCAGGGCAGGACCATGAACAGCACCAGCCACCAGATGATGATGAAAGTGACGAGTCCCTCGAACCAGGTCATCGCCTGCGGTCCTGGTGTACCCAATCTAACGAACGGTTGCCTTCCGCACTTCGGTTCGTCATTGCGAGGAGGCGAAGCCGACCTGCCTGCGCGAAGCCGCAGCGGCTTCGCTTCGGCGGAGGCAGGCGAAGCAATCCAGAGTCCCCAGCCACGGTCTGGATTGCTTCGCCTTCGGCTCGCAATGACGTGGGTGGAGTCTGGGAGCCATATGTTGAAACCAAAGTACTAGACCTGCTCGAGCTCGACGAGCGTGCCGCAGAGGTCCTTCGGATGAAGGAACAGCACCGGCTTGTCGTGCGCGCCGAGCCTGGGCTCGCCGTCGCCAAGCACGCGCAGTCCGCGGGCCTTGAGCCGATCGCGCGCCGCCAGGATATCGTCCACCTCGTAGCAGACGTGGTGGATGCCGCCTGCCGGATTGCGCGCCAAAAAGCTGGCGATCGGCGAGTTGTCGCCATAGGGATGGAGGAGCTCGATCTTGCTGTTGGGGAGCTCGACGAACACGGTCGTCACCCCATGGGCCGGCATGTCGAGGGGTGCTGAGACCTTGGCGCCGAGCGTGTCGCGGTAGAGCGCTGCCGCCGCCGCGAGGTCGGGGACCGCAATCGCCACGTGGTTGAGCCTGCCGATCATGCCGTTCCTTCCCGCTTGCCCATCCCTGCCGGCT
>DATEQI010000411.1:0-5727 GCA_035272805.1 Alphaproteobacteria bacterium
CACCCGGCGGGAGCCGCCCGGCCACGAGTTCCGCCACCTGCTTGACCGTGTCGAAGGCCTGGTGCTCGATCGCCTGGGGCGTCAAGCCCGCGCTGTGGGGGGTCGCGATCACGTCCGCGCGCCGTGCCAAGCGGAGCGAGGGCATCTGGTCGGGGGCGCGCCCGACGTCGAGTGCCGCTCCCGCGATGCGCTTCTCCTCGAGCGCCTTCTCGAGTGCCGCCTCGTCGACGAGATTGCCGCGCGAGAGATTGATGAAATAGGCGCCCGGCTTCATGCGGGCGAATGCGGCGGCGTTCATCAGATTCTCGGTCTCCTCGGTCGCCAACGCGAGACAGACGACGAAGTCGGCCTCGCCGAGGAGGGTCTCGAGATCGACCTGCCGCACCCCGGCGTCCGCCACCCTCTTATGGGGATCGGCGACCGACACCGTCATGCCGAGCGCCTTGCCGAGCCCGGCGAGATATTGCCCGATGGCGCCATAGCCGATAATGCCGAGCGCCGAGCCCTTGAGCTGGCGGCCCGTGCGCGCCGCGGGAACGCTCCCCTTGCGGTACTCGAGCGCGGCCGCGCTGACGTTGCGGCCGAGGTCGACCATGAATCCTACGGCCATCTCCGCGACCGAGGCGACGAAGCCGGCGGTCGCGTGCGTCACCAGCACGCCCGCCGCACTCGCCGCCGCCACGTCGATGTTGCGGATGTCGATGGCGCAGCGCAGGAAGGCGACGAGGTCGGGCGCGTTTGCGAAGAAGGCCGCCTCGCCGGGCGTCTGGCGGTCCGAGACGACGATCTCGCAGCCGCGCGCGGCCTCGGCGAGCGTCTCCGCCGTCAGCACGCGGCCGCTGCGGTTGATGCGCACCTCGCCGAGCTTCTCGAGGGCGGCGACCGCGCGCGGGCCGTAATAGCTCGCCAGCATGTCCGGCACGTGCGTGAGGAATATCCTTGCCATGCTCACCCCACCTCGACCATGCGCCCTTCCGCCGATGAGCGCAGCAGCGCCTCGATCAGGCGCTGCACCTTGAGCGCCTCGCGTCCGTTGATCGCGGGCTCCCGCCCCTCGTCGAGGGCGTCGAGGAAGTCCGCGATCAGCGCCCGGTGGGCGTCGTTGGAGAAGGCCATGGGATCGGCACCTCCGCTCAACGACGGCCCGCCGCTCTCGCTGATATGGCGACCGTCCTTGTAATAGACGTCGAGCGCCTCGGCATTGAGGACGGCCGTAGCGTGCTCGCACGCCAGCTCGATGCGCTCGGGAAAGCCGGGATAGGCGACCGTGGTCGCGTCGATGGTGCCGATCGCTCCGTTGGCGAAGCGGATCGCGGCTCCCGCCACATCCTCGGTGTCGATCTTGCGCAAGGGCGAGGTGACGGCAAAGGCGGCGACATGGGTGATGGGCCCGGCGAGACTCTGAAAAAGATCGAGCGTGTGAATGGCCTGGGTGAGCAGCACGCCGCCGCCGTCGCGCGCCTTGGTCCCGCGTCCACTTTCCGCGAAATATTCGGGCGGTCGCCACCAGCGGATCGCGGCCGAGCCCGAGACGAGGCCTCCGAGCTCGCCCGCGGCCACGAGACCCGCAAGCCGCCGGGAGACGGCGCGGAAGCGGTGCTGCAGCACGATGCCGAGCTTGAGCCCGCTGCACTCCATCGCCGCCACGAGCCGCTCGGCGCGCGCGAGCGAGACCTCGACGGGCTTTTCGAGGAGCACGTGCTTGCCCGCGGCGGCCGAGCGCTCGACCAGCTCGAGATGGCTGTTGGGCGGGGTCAGGAGCAGAAGTGCCTCGATCGTGGGATCGGCGAGCACCTCATCGAGCCTGCCTGCGAGCGGATAGGGGTGGCTTGCGGCGAACGCCTTCTGCCGCGCCTCGCTCGGCGTGTAGCAGCGCGCGACCTCGACCCGTGCCGCGAGCTCCTCCAGGCTCTTGAGATGGGGCTTGAGCGCCATGCCCAGGCCTATGATCGCGAGCCTCCGCCGCTTCGCCATGGCACCGCCCATCGCTACTTCTTGAACTCGGCCGGCCGCTTCTCCCGGAAGGCGCGGATGCCTTCGAGATGGTCGCCCGCCGCGAAGCACAAGGTGTTCATCTCGTTCTCGTAGCGCAAGCCCGCCTCGAGGGGGGCCGAGAGCGCCATGCGGACGGAGGCCTTGACCGCCTCCACCGCGACCGGGCTCAGGGCGGCGAGCTCCTGGCAGAGCTTGCGTGCGCGCGCGTCGACCTCCTCGTCCTCGACGAGAATCTCGACGAGACCCAGGCGTAATGCCTCCTCGCCGGCGATGGTCTCGCCCGTCAGGAGGAGCCGCATCGCCTGGCCGAAGCCGACGAGGCGGGGCAGCATCTGAGAGGCGCCGCCGCCGCCGACCCAGCCGCGCTTCACCTCGGGGAAGCCGCAGCGCACGCTGCGGCCGGCCACCCGGATGTCGGCGGCGAGCGCCATCTCGCAGCCCCCGCCGAGGACCCAGCCCTTGAGTGCCGCCACCACGGGCTTGCGCACGCTGCGCACGGCATGGGCGTACTCGACGCGGTTGCGGAACTTCCACGCGGAGGGATATTCGGCTAAAGAGTTGAGGTCGCTGCCGGCGCAGAACGCGCGCGCGCCGGCACCCTTGAGGAGGACCACGCGCACCGCGTCGTCGCGATCGACCTCCGCGCAATAGCGCGCGAGCGCCGCCGCCATCTCGGGAGTGACCGCGTTGAGCTTCTCCGGACGATCGAGCACAATCTCGGCGACGGCATCCTCGATCGCGAGGCTCACGCTCTCGCTCATGGCGGCATCCTTTCACTCATGCGTCGCAAGGCTCCTCCCATGAGGGGAGCGCCTAAGCGCGAGCCCGCGCGCGCGCGCGCCCTCACGCTGCGCGATCTCGCCGAGCATGCGCGGGTTTCGCCCGCGACCGTCTCCCTCGTGCTGCGCAAGAGCCCGCTCGTCGCCGAGGCGACGCGCAAGCGCGTGGCCGAGGCGGTGCGCGCGCTCGGCTACGTCTACAACCGGGGTGCTGCGAGTCTGAGGACGCGGCGCACCCACACGGTCGGTGTGGCCATCAACGAGCTCGTCAATCCCTACTTCGCCGAGCTGACCGCGGCGATCGAGGCGGCACTCACGCGCATCGGCCGCACGGTCTTCCTCAGCAATTCGGCGGAGCATCCCGCGCGCCAGGCGCAGTTCATCGAGACCATGCGCGAATACAACGCCGACGGCCTCATCATCTGCCCGGCCCAGGGCACCGACCCCGCGAGCCTGCGCCGCTTGCGCGCGCTCGGCGTCGCCTGCGTGCTGATCTCGCGCAACCTGCCCGGCTCGGGCCTCGATTACGCCGGCAACGCGCACCGGCGCGGCATGTTCCTTGCGACCGAGCACCTCGTCTCCCTCGGCCACCGCCGCATCGCCATGATCGGCGGCACCGAGCTGAGCTCGACCGGCATCGAGCGGCTGCAGGGCTACCGCGAGGCGCTCGCGGCCTATGGCCTCGCACCCGACCCGGCGCTCCACGTCCCCGGCGCGCCCACGCGCAGCCACGGGGCCGAGGCGGTGAAGGCGCTTCTTGCACGCCGCGCGCCCCCCACGGCGAGCGTGTGCTTCAACGACGTGGTCGCCTTCGGCGTCATGCTGGGCTTGCGCCAACTCGGACGCGAGCCCGGCCGCGACTTCGCCGTCGTCGGCTGCGACGATCTCGCGGAAGCCGCCTTGTGGACGCCGGCACTCACCACCATCCGCATCCAGTCGGGTGCGATGGGCGAGGCGGCGGCACAGCTCCTGCTCGACCGCATGGCCGATCTCTCGGCCCCCCGGCGCGAGGTCGTGCTCCAGCCCGAGCTCGTCGTGCGCGAGTCGAGCGGCGGCGCGCGAAAGCGGCAATGCAAGCGCCCCCTCTCCCCCTTCAAGGGGAGAGGGCCGGGGTGAGGGGGCGTGGGAAACCGCCGGTATGAAAGTTGGCACGCGCATGCTCAGAGCCGCCCTACATCCTATGTATATGCAGGCCGCCGTCCACATAGAAGGCATCGCCGGTCGAGAAGTGGAATTGGCCGCCGGCAAGCGCCACGGCGACCTTCCCCACGTCCGCGGGCTCGCCCCAGCGCTTGACCGGTACTAAACCCTCGCCGATCAGCCGGTCGTAGCGCTCCTTGGCGACGGCCGTCATGTCGGTACGGATGATGCCGGGCCTGATCTCGAAGACCCCGATGCCGGCATCCGCCAGGCGCACCGCGAAGAGCTTCGTCATCATCGCGAGCCCGGTCTTGGCGATGCAGTATTCGGCGCGGTCCGGCGAGACCATCTCGGCGTTCACCGAGGAGATGGTGATGAGCGAGCGCGGATGCGATGGCGGAGGCGAGGCGAGCCAGCGCCGAGCCACCTCCTGCGTGAGGAAGAAGGGGCCGCGCAGATTGGTCGCCATCTGCTCGTCGAAGCGCTCCGGCGTCACCTCCATCATGTCGCCGCGCTTCCTCACCGAGATGCCGGCATTGTTGACCAGCACCTCGAGCCCGCCGAAGGCCGCGAAGGCGCGCGCGACGAGGTCTCCATGCGCGCTCGTCTCTGCGATGCTGCCCTCGAGGAAGGCCGCGCGGGCGCCGCGCGCCTCGACGCCGGCGAGCGTCGCCGTGGCGGCCTCGTCGCGCACGAGGTCGTTGACGACCACGTCGTAGCCGCCGTCGGCAAACGCCCAGGCGATCGCCCGTCCGATGCCGCGCCGCGCCCCCGTGACGAGGACTCTAGGGCGCGCTTGCCGCGTTAGCTCCCCCCGCTCCGTCATGCCAACAACTGCCGCGCGATGATGAGGCGTTGGATCTGGTTGGTGCCTTCGTAGATCTGGGTGATCTTGGCGTCGCGGTAGAGCCGCTCCACCTCGATGCCGCGGATATAGCCGATGCCGCCGTGGATCTGCACCGCATTCGCCGTGTGCGCGACCGCCGCATCGGCGGCAAAGCATTTGGCCATCGAGCATTCCACGCTCGCCCGCTCGCCTCGATCGAGGAGAAGGGCTGCGTGGCGGATCATCAGGCGCGCCGCATGCGCATCCTTCGCCATGTCCGCGATCATCCACTGCACCGCCTGGAACTCGGCGATGGCCCGGCCGAACTGGCGCCGCGCCTTCGCATAATCGATCGAGGCCTCGAGTGCCGCCTGGAGGATGCCGAGTGCGAGGGCCGCGATCCCGACCCGCCCCTTGTCGAGGAGCGCCATCATGAGATGGAAGCCGCGATTGAGCGGACCCAGGAGCGCATCCTTGCCGAGGCCGACATCCTCGAACTCGAGTGCCCCCACCTGGGAGGCGCGCTGGCCCATCTTGTGCTCCTTGCGCCCGGCGCGGAAGCCCGGCATCTCGCGGTCGACGAGGAAGATGCTCATGCCGCGTTTTCCCAGCTCCGGTGCCGTGCGCGCGAGCACCACGGCGAAATCCGCGACCGGCGCATTGTGGATCCACAGCTTCGCGCCCGAAAGGCGCCACCCGTCCGCGGTCTCGACCGCCGTCGTCCTGATGGAGGAGAGGTCCGAGCCCGCCTCCGCTTCCGTGAGCGCATAGGCGCAACGCCGCTTGGCCTCGAGCAGCGGGCGCAAGTAACGCCTGTGCTGCGCGGCGTTGCCGTGCTCGGCGAGCAAGGTGCCGACGAGCTCGACCAGCCCGCATTGGTCGGCGATCGAGGAATAGCCGCGGCCGAGCTCCTCCATGATGAGCGCGTAGGAGAGCACGTCCGCACCCGCGCCCCCGAGCGCCTCGGGGAGCGTGATGCCGAACATG
>DATEQI010000412.1:0-6830 GCA_035272805.1 Alphaproteobacteria bacterium
GCAGCTGGAGCGGCACCAAGGAGGTGCTGGCCAAGGGGCGCGACTGGATCGTCGAGGAGGTGAAGAAGTCGGAGCTGCGCGGGCGGGGCGGGGCCGGCTTTCCGGCCGGGCTCAAATGGTCGTTCATGCCCAAGCAATCGGATGGC
Organism: Alphaproteobacteria bacterium; assembly: GCA_035272805.1. Classification (GTDB taxonomy): domain Bacteria; phylum Pseudomonadota; class Alphaproteobacteria; order JACZXZ01; family JACZXZ01; genus DASPPM01. Next base: position 147 of record DATEQI010000412.1, read on the forward strand.
CGGCCGCATTACCTCGTGGTGAACGCGGACGAGTCCGAGCCGGGCACCTGCAAGGACCGCGACATCCTGCGCCACGAGCCCCATCGTCTCCTCGAGGGCTGCCTCATCGCCGGCTTCGCCATGGGGGCCCACACTTGCTACATCTATATTCGCGGCGAATTCTACCGCGAGGCGTTGCAGCTCGAGGCCGCGATCGAGGAGGCCTACGCGGCCGGTCTCATCGGCAGGAACGCCTGCGGCTCGGGCTGGGACTACGATATTTATCTTCACCGGGGTGCGGGCGCCTACATCTGCGGCGAGGAGACGGCCCTCCTCGAGAGCCTCGAGGGCAGGAAGGGCCAGCCGCGCTTGAAGCCGCCCTTCCCGGCGGCGGTCGGCGTCTACGGCTGCCCCACCACCGTCACCAACGTCGAGACCGTGGCCGTCGTGCCCGAGATCTGCAAGCGCGGTGCCACCTGGTTCGCCTCGATCGGCCGGCCCATGAACACGGGCACCAAGATCTTCTGCATCTCGGGCCACGTGAACCAGCCCTCTAATGTCGAGGAGGCGATGGGCATCCCGCTCAAGGAGCTCATCGAGCGGCACGCGGGCGGCGTGCGCGGCGGTTGGGACAATCTGCTCGCCGTGATTCCCGGCGGCTCCTCGGTGCCGTGCATCCCGAAGTCGATCTGCGACACGGTGCTGATGGATTTCGATTCCCTGCGCGACGTGAAGTCCGGCCTGGGCACCGCCGGCGTGATCGTGATGGACCGCTCGACCGACATCGTCGAGGCGATCTGCCGGCTCTCGCTCTTCTACATGCACGAGAGTTGCGGCCAGTGCACGCCGTGCCGCGAGGGTGCCGGCTGGATGTGGCGCGTGATGAGACGCCTCGTGCGCGGCGAGGCGGAGAAGGAGGAGATCGACAAGCTCTACGATGTCTCGACCGAGATCGAGGGCCATACCATTTGCGCGCTCGGGGACGCGGCCGCCTGGCCCGTCCAGGGCCTGATCCGCCACTTCCGGCCCGAGCTCGAGCGGCGCATCGACGCGTATCGCAGCACCGGCGCGGGCCGCGCCGCGGCCGCCGAGTAGGGGTGCCGCCATGCCGAAGCTCAAGATCGACGGCATCGATATCGAGGTCGCAGCGGGCACCACGGTGCTGCAGGCGTGCGAGCAGCTCGGGATCGAGATTCCCCGCTTCTGCTATCACGAGCGGCTGTCGATCGCGGGCAATTGCCGGATGTGCCTCGTCGAGATGGAGAAATCGCCCAAGCCCATCGCGAGCTGCGCCATGCCGTGCGGCGACGGCATGGTGATCAAGACCTCCACCCCCATGGTGCGCAAGGCGCGCGAAGGGGTGATGGAGTTCCTTCTCATCAACCATCCCCTCGATTGCCCGATCTGCGACCAGGGCGGGGAGTGCGATCTGCAGGATCAGGCCATGGCCTATGGCCGGGACGGCAGCCGCTTCCGCGAGAACAAGCGCGCGGTCAAGGACAAGTACATGGGGCCGCTGGTCGAGACCATCATGACCCGCTGCATCCATTGCACGCGCTGCATCCGCTTCGCGACGGAGGTGGCGGGGGTGCCGGAGCTGGGTGCGATCGGCCGCGGCGAGCACATGGAGGTCACGAGCTACCTCGATCGCGCGATCCGTTCCGAGCTCTCGGGCAACATCATCGATCTCTGCCCGGTGGGCGCGCTCACCTCCAAGCCCTACGCCTTTACCGCGCGGTCGTGGGAGCTCAGCAAGACCGAATCGATCGACGTGTTCGACGCGGTGGGCAGCAACATCCGCGTCGACGCGCGGGGTGCCGAGGTCATGCGCGTGCTGCCGCGCCTCAATGAGGCGATCAACGAGGAATGGCTCGCCGACAAGAGCCGCTTCGCGATCGACGGCTTGCGGCGGCAGCGTCTCGACCGCCCTTACGTCCGCACGGGCGGCAAGCTCAAGGAAGCGAGCTGGCAGGAGGCCTTCGCCGCGATTGCCGCGCGTCTTGCGGGCATGCCCGGAAGCAGGATCGCAGCGCTTGCCGGCGACATGGCGGATGCCGAGGCGATGGCGGCGCTCAAGGATCTCATGGAGGCGCTCGGCTCGCCCAACCTCGACTGCCGCCAGGACGGCGCCAAGATCGATCCGCGCGCGCGGGCGGGCTATCTCTTCAACACCACGATCGCGGGCATCGAGCGCGCGGACGCGTTGCTTCTCGTGGGCAGCGATCCGCGCCGCGAGGCGCCCATCGTCAACGCGCGCATCCGCAAGCGCTACCTCATGGGCGGCTTCACGATCGCCGTGCTCGGTCCCAAGCTCGACCTCACCTACGGCTACGACCATCTCGGCACGGGAGCCGCGGCCCTTGGCGAGATCGCGGACGGGCGGCATCCCTTCGCCGCGGCACTCAAAGCCGCCAAGGCGCCGATGCTCATCCTCGGGATGGGCGCCTTGCGGCGGCCCGATGGGGCCGCCGTGCTGGCGGCCGCCCGGCGCCTCGCCGAGGCCTGCGGCCTGATCAAGGAGGGCTGGAACGGCTTCAATCTCCTCCACACCGCCGCGGCGCGGGTGGGCGGGCTCGACCTCGGCTTCGTGCCCGGAGCCGGAGGGCGCGGCAGCGAAGCCATTCTCGAAGGCGCTGCCAAAGGCGAGATCGCGCTCGTCTATCTTCTCGGCGCCGACGAGATCGACACGCGCCGCCTCGGCAACGCCTTCGTGATCTATCAGGGCCATCATGGCGACGCGGGCGCCCATCGCGCCGATGTGATCCTGCCGGGTGCCGCCTACACCGAGAAGAACGCCACCTACGTGAACAGCGAAGGCCGCGCGCAGCGCACGCGCCGCGCCGTCTTTCCGCCGGGAGAGGCGCGCGAGGATTGGGCGATCGTGCGGGCGCTTTCGGCCGTCCTCGGCCATAAGCTGCCCTATGACAGCTTGGCCGAGCTGCAGGCCCGACTCGCCAAGGCCAGCCCTGTGTTTGCCAAGCTCGATGTGGTGACGCCGGCCCCCTGGGGTGCCTTCGGCGAGCCGGGGCTGCTAGCCGCAGCACCCTTCGAGACGGCGCTCAAGAGTTATTACATGACCGATCCGATCAGTCGCGCTTCGGAGACCATGGCGAGGTGCATCGACGAGATCGAGCGCGGCGAGCCGGAGAAGACCGGGACCCATGGCTGATCTCTGGACCGGATATGTCTGGCCGACGATCCTCATCGTGCTCGAGATCGTGGCGATCGTCGTGCCGCTTCTCCTCATGGTGGCCTACCTCACCTACGCCGAGCGCAAGGTGATCGGCGCCATGCAGCTGCGCAAGGGCCCGAACGTGGTCGGGCCCTTCGGGCTCCTCCAGCCGATCGCCGACGGACTCAAGCTCTTCTTCAAGGAGACGGTGATCCCGAGCGGCGCCAACCGCACCGTCTTCCTCTTCGCCCCCATGCTCACCTTCCTGCTTTCGCTCGTCGCCTGGGCGGTGATCCCCTTCGGCCGGGGCATAGTGCTCGCCAACATCAATGTCGGCATCCTCTATATCTTCGCCATCAGCTCGTTCGGCGTCTACGGCATCATCATGGCCGGCTGGGCGAGCAACTCGAAATACGCTTTTCTGGGCGCCTTGCGCTCCGCGGCGCAGATGGTGTCGTACGAGGTCTCGATCGGCTTCGTGATGATCAGCGTGCTGCTCTGCGTCGGCTCGCTCAACCTCTCGCAGATCGTGCTCGCGCAAGCCGGGCGCTTCGGCCCGTTCAGCTGGTTCTGGCTGCCGCTTCTGCCCATGTTCGTGGTCTTCTTCATCTCCGGACTCGCCGAGACCAACCGCGCTCCCTTCGATCTGCCGGAGGCGGAGGCCGAGCTCGTCTCGGGCTACAACGTCGAATACTCGGCGATGACCTTCGCGCTTTTCTTTCTCGGCGAGTACGCGAACATGATCCTGGTGAGCGCCATGACCTCGATCCTCTTCCTCGGCGGCTGGCTCCCCCCCTTCGCGGTGGCTCCCTTCACCTGGGTCCCGGGACCGCTCTGGCTCATTTTCAAGATGTGCGCCGTGCTGTTCGTCTTCCTCTGGGTGCGGGCGGCTTTCCCGCGCTACCGCTACGATCAGCTCATGCGGCTCGGCTGGAAGGTGTTCCTGCCGGCTTCGCTTCTATGGTTGGTCCTGACCGCGGGCGTGCTCGTCGCCTTCGACTGGACGCCGGTGCTCAGGCCCGGAACGTGATGATCCGCGGCACCCTGCCGCGGCAGCGCTCGGGCGCCCTCCTAGGGCGGACGGGCGGCCTCGATTGGGAGATTTGAGATGGCGACCCTTGACCGCACCGCGCGGGCGCTTCTCTTGAGCGAGCTGATGGAGGGCCTTTGGCTGACCCTGAGATACTTCTTCAAGCCGAAGGTCACCTTGAACTATCCCTACGAGAAGGGTCCGCTTTCGCCCCGCTTCCGCGGCGAGCACGCGCTGCGCCGCTATCCCAACGGCGAGGAGCGCTGCATCGCCTGCAAGCTGTGCGAGGCGATCTGTCCCGCCCAGGCGATCACCATCGAGGCCGAGCCGCGCGCCGACGGCAGCCGCCGCACGACGCGCTACGACATCGACATGACCAAGTGCATCTACTGCGGTTTCTGCCAGGAGGCCTGCCCGGTCGACGCCATCGTCGAAGGCCCCAATTTCGAGTTCGCGGCGGAGACGCGCGAGGAGCTGCTCTACGACAAGGAGAAGCTGCTCGCGAACGGCGACCGCTGGGAGCTGGAGATCGCCGCCAATCTTGCGGCGGACGCGCCCTACCGGTGAGATAGGGGAGAGGGGGCGAGCATGGCGCGCGACGCGGCCACATCGGAAAACGTGAGCGAGGGGCGGGCATGATCATCCAGGCCCTCGCGTTCTATCTTTTCGCCGGCATCATGGTGGCCTCGGGCGTCATGGTGATCGCGGCGCGCAACCCGGTGCACTCGGTCCTCTTCCTCATTCTCGCTTTCTTCAATGCGGCGGCGCTCTTCGTGCTCTTGGGGGCCGAGTTCCTCGCCATGATCCTCGTCGTGGTCTATGTGGGCGCCGTCGCGGTGCTCTTCCTCTTCGTGGTGATGATGCTCGACATCGACTTTGTCCGGCTCAGGGAGGGCTTCGCGAAATATCTGCCGGTCGGCGCCGTGGTCGGCCTCATTCTTCTCGGCGAGCTGGCGCTCGTGGGCGGCAGCTGGGTGTTCGCCCCCCAGGTCGCGCAGACCGTGAAGGACCCGATCCCGCTCTTCTCGCAAGTGCCCAATACGGAGGCCCTCGGCCTCGTGCTCTACACGAAATACGTCTATCTCTTCCAGGCGGCCGGGCTCGTGCTGCTCGTCGCCATGATCGGCGCCATCGTGCTGACGCTCAGGCGCCGGGAAGGGGTCAAGCGCCAGCGCATCGCCCACCAGATCGCGCGCAATCCGAAGCGCTCGGTCGAGGTCAAGAAAGTGCCCGTGGGAGGCGGCATCCACTCATGACGATCGGCCTTGGGCACTACCTGACCGTCGCCGCGATCCTGTTCACGCTCGGGGTCTTCGGCATCTTCCTCAACCGCAAGAACGTCATCGTCATCCTGATGTCGATCGAGCTCATGCTGCTTGCGGTCAACATCAATCTGGTGGCCTTCTCGGCCTTCCTCAACGATCTCGTCGGCCAGGTCTTCGCGCTCTTCGTGCTCAGCGTGGCGGCGGCGGAGGCGGCGATCGGGCTCGCCATCCTCGTCACCTATTTCCGCAACCGCGGCTCGATCGAGGTCGAGGACATCAACGTGATGAAGGGCTAATTTTCGTGGCTATCAAATCCCACCAACGTCATTGCGAGCCGAAGGCGAAGCAATCCAAGTCTTGGCCGTGGATCCTGGATTGCTTCGTCGGCTGCGCCTCGTCGCAATGACGGTCTAGGGCACAGTAGAGCAAGGCATGATTTACGTCGCCGCCATCTTCCTCCCGCTTCTGGGCGCTGCACTCGCCGGGCTCTTCGGACGGTTCTTGCGCGATCGCGGCGCCCAGCTCGTCAGCTGCGGCGCCATGCTGGTCGCCGCCGTGCTCGGGTGCGTGATCTTCTGGCAGGTCGCTCTCGAGGGGCAGGACCGGACGATCCAGCTTCTCACCTGGATGACCTCGGGCACGCTCGACGTTTCCTGGGCGTTGCGCTTCGACACGCTCTCGGCCGTCATGGTCTTTGTCGTTACCGTCGTGAGCTGCGTCGTGCATTGGTACTCGATCGGCTACATGCACGGCGATCCCGGCGTGCCGCGCTTCTTCGCCTATCTCTCTCTCTTCACCTTCTCCATGCTCATGCTGGTGACCGCATCGAACCTGGTGCAGATGTATTTCGGCTGGGAGGGCGTCGGGCTCTGCTCCTATCTCCTGATCGGCTTCTGGTACGACCGTCCGTCCGCGAACGCCGCCGCGATCAAGGCCTTCGTCGTCAACCGGGTGGGCGATTTCGGCTTCGCGCTCGGCATCTTCGGCACCTATCTCCTGTTCGATACGGTGAACTTCGACACGATCTTCGCGGCCGTGGGCGGCAAGGAGAGCGCCATCCTCGACTTCCTCGGCATGCGCCTGCCGGCGCTCGAGGTACTTTGCGTCCTGCTCTTCATCGGCGCCATGGGCAAGTCGGCGCAGCTCGGTCTGCACACGTGGCTGCCGGATGCCATGGAGGGCCCGACGCCGGTCTCGGCCCTCATTCACGCCGCGACGATGGTGACGGCCGGCGTATT